>NZ_JBFTKP010000050.1:0-37925 GCF_056396005.1 Allobosea sp. 05T439
TTGCCGTCGGCAGACACTCCGCCATTGGCCTTGGTCGGGATCTCGGCGGCGAGTTGGGGAACGAGATTGCCGTCCTTGTCCCAGCCGGCGAGCGGCTCGAAGAAAACGCGCGAGGCGATCTGGTCCTTGGTGCCGCTGGCGAAATGCGGGTTCAGCAGGGTCGGTGCCTGCCAGAGCAGGATCTTCAGCGGCCCGCCGCCACCGGCCTTGGTCGGCTTGTAGTCGTCGGCCGACTGGGCCATCGCGACGCCGTTCCAGGCCAACATCTGGGTTGCGATCGGTGCGCTCAGTCCCAGCGCCACCATCTTCTGCACGAAGGAGCGCCGCGACAGGCCACCTTCCTTCACATCCGCGATCAAACCTCGCAGGTCGTGTTCGTTCATAAATACCCTCCGCCGACAGGCCGTTGATAATGTTCCGGGGGTCTTGCGCCCCCTGCTTTTCCCTCAAGCAGCCGTCAGCAAGGCATGGGCCAGCGAAAGCGTCAACTGGGCGCTGCAGAATGGCCAATGCTGCATGCGCCGATCGTGCGGGCGTTCGTGCAACGAAGCGTATCGGCGTGGATTAGGCCGCAGCCGCAGCAAGCAACGCGGCTTCATGACATGGCTTTGGAGAAGGTTTGGGGCGGGCACCAAGAATTGGCAGAGGGCACAACGATAGACCTGCCCCGAAACCGAGGTGCGGGCAGGGACCAGCCGAAGGCCATGTCGAGACTGAATGGCTCGCACCGGCGTGCTGACGATGCCCCCGTCGCGGCCTGCGCCGGACGTCGGCCATCCCGGCGCAGTGGACTTCGGAAAAATGCCCGTGATTCGGCCAGCCGATTCTCCACCCTCCGGCGGCTAGGCCGGAAGCGTGTAGGCGGTCTTCACGGTCGTGTAGAATTCCTGCGCGTAGCGGCCCTGTTCCCGGGGGCCGTAGGACGAACCTTTGCGGCCACCGAAGGGCGCGTGGTAATCCGTGCCGGCGGTCGGAAGATTGACCATGACCGTTCCGGCCTCTGCGTTGCGTTTGAAGTGGCTCGCATATTTGAGGCTCGTCGTGCAGATGCCGGCCGAGAGGCCGAACCTTGTATCGTTGGCGGCGGCAAGCGCGGCGTCATAGTCCTTGACGCGGATGACTGCTGCGACTGGCCCGAAGACCTCCTCGCGGGCGATCCGCATGGTCTGGTCGATCTCGGTGAACAGCGCCGGCGATAGATAGAATCCTGGCGTGGCCCGCGCGAGAACCTCACCGCCGCACGCAAGCCGGCCGCCTTCCTCCTGACCAAGGCGGAGATAGCGCAGGTCCTGATCKAGCTGCCTCTGGTCGACCACGGGTCCGATGCTTGCTTCCGGCTTGAGCGCATCGTCGACGACGAGCCCGTGCATGGCATCGATCAGGCGCTCTACGAAGCTGTCATGGATCTTGTCGGTGACGATCAGCCGGGACGCTGCGGTGCAACGCTGCCCGGTCTGGTAGAAGGCGCTATTGAGCGCACACCCAACCGCCAGTTCGATATCGGCATCGTCGAGCACGACAAGCGGGTTCTTGCCGCCCATTTCGAGCTGCATCTTCTTCATCCGGTCGGATGCGACACAGGCCTCTGCGACCTTGCGGCCCGTGGTGACAGAGCCGGTGAAGGAGATTGCGTCCACGTTATCGCTGCGCAGGATCGCTTCGCCGACGACAGATCCCGATCCCATCACGAGGTTGAAGACGCCGGCCGGAAGGCCGGCTCTGGCAAGGATGTCAGCCAGCGCATGCGCGGAGCCCGGCACCAGTTCGGCCGGTTTGAGGACGATGCAGTTGCCGTAGGCGAGGGCAGGCGCGATCTTCCAGGCAGGAATCGCGATCGGAAAGTTCCAGGGCGTGATCAGCCCGACGACGCCGACAGGCTCCCGGGTAATGTCGACCTCGACGCCGGGACGCATCGAGGCCAACCTGTCGCCTGCCAGGCGCAGGCACTCACCGGCAAAGAAGTGGAAGATCTGCCCGGCCCGCACGACCTCACCGATGCCGTCCGCCAGCACCTTGCCCTCCTCGCGGGAAAGCAGCATCCCGAGTTCGTCCTTGCGAGCGAGGATCTCGTCGCCAATACCCTTCAGGATATCGTGCCGGAGCTGGATCGATGAGCGCGACCAGGCCGGGAAGGCTGTCGCAGCTGCGTCGATGGCGTCCTGCACGTCGGCATGAGTGGCCTGCGCGTAATGGGCGACGATGTCATTGGTGTTCGACGGATTGATGTTGGCGATCGCTTCACTTGCGTGACGCCACTCTCCGCCGATGTAGTTCGGTTGGATCATTGCAGGGACTCGTGTGGCGGCGCGCCGGCACACGAATGCCGGCGTTGCGCGAGGGGAAGGCAATCGCCAAGGATCAATCGTTGATGATGGCGCGCAGGAAGCGCCGGGTGCGTTCCTCGGCCGGATTCTCGAAGAAGGCGCGGGCAGGGGCCTCCTCGACGATCTGTCCGGCGTCGAGCAGCATGGCCCGGCTGGCGACGCTCTTGGCGAACCCGATCTCGTGGGTCACCATGACCATGGTCATGTTGTGCTCCTGGTGCACCTTGCGGATGACCTGGAGAACCTCTTCGCGCATCTCGGGATCGAGCGCCGATGTCGGCTCGTCGAACAGCATCAGGGTGGGGTTCATCGCCAGTGCCCGGGCGATCGCCACGCGTTGACGCTGCCCACCGGAGAGCTGGAACGGATAGACACTCGCCTTCTCCGCCATGCCGACCTGTTCGAGCAGCTTTCTGCCCTGTTCTGTTGCCATGCGGGGCGGCGTCCCGAGGATCTTCATCGGCGCGATGGTGATGTTCTCGAGCGCCGTCATATGCGKGAACAGATTGAAGTTCTGGAAGACGAAGCCCGTCGACAGGCGAATTTTCTGCAACGTATCGGGGTTGGCCGTTTCGACATTGCGCCCGCCCACGGAGATGTCGCCGCGATTGATCGTCTCGAGGCCGTTGATGCAGCGCAGGAGCGTGCTCTTGCCGCAACCGCTGGGGCCGCAGAGCACCAGCACTTCGCCCTGTGCGACGTCGAGCGAAATGCCGTTGAGCACGCTGACGGCGCCATAGGATTTGTGAACGTCGCGAATACGGATGAAGGCCTGAGCCGAGGCTGCCGTCGCGCCCGTCATCAGATCGGTTGCCATTTTTGAAGCCTTTCGAGCATCCGCATGAGCAGGGCGTATCCCCAGATAAGCGCCACATACAGAACGGCTGCGCCAGTATAGAACTCAAGCGGGCGGAAGAATTGGACCGTCAGTTCCTGAGCCCGGAACATCACCTCGGGCACTGCGATCAGTACTGTTACGGTGACGTTCTTGATGACTGTGATGTGGACATTGGTGAGGGACGGCAGGGTCGCAAAGAAAGCCTGAGGCAGCGTGATGTAACGCATCACTTTCCAGCGTGAGAACCCAAGCGATTGTGCAGCCTKGGTTTGCGTGGCCGGGATCGCCTCAAGGCCGCCGCGAAACGCTTCACAGGCAAGCGCAGCCCCGTTCAGGGACAGTGCGATGATCGAGCTCACGGTCGGAGAAAACGAAACCCCTGTCAGGATCGGCATGACATAGTGGATCCAGATCAGCAGGACCACGACCGGAAGCGTGCGGAACAGGTCGACGAAAACCACCGAGGCGCCGCGCAGCAACCAGCGCCGCGACATGCTCATCGCCGCCAGTACGACGCCGAGAATGGTCGTGATGATGATGCTGGGAAAACTCGTCCACCACGCGTGCCAGAGTCCGCCCGCGAGATAGGGCCCGTATTCGGTCAGAACGCCGAATTGAAATGTGTAATTCATGATCTCATTCGACCAGCATTTTCCGGAGCAGAGACGTGACAGGGGGCGGATATGCGACGGGCGTCCGCCCCTTGCCTGGTTCGTCGGCTAGCGCGGCCCGACAGCCAGTTCAGGCGGCAGGTTCCACTTCTCGGCGAGAGTGCGGTACCAGCCCCGCAGCTTCATGGAGCGGACATAGGTGTCGAGGAAGACCAGAAGGTCGAGATCGGCATACCGGACAGCGTGGTTCATGCTGGTCCATTCCGTCTGATCGCTGGCGAACTTGATATTGCGCAGCTCGGTCGGGCGCTCCTGAGCGCGCAACTCATTCGAGACGGAATCGCCGATATAGGCCGTCGACCGCCCTTGCATGACCTCGAGCACCGCCGCTCCCGTATCGGAAAGGGGCGTGACCTTCGCCTTCTTGAAGGTGCGCTGGGCATATTGCTGGGCAGCGGTGCCCGAGACCACGGAGAGGACATTGCCCTCCTTGTCCAGGTCCGCGAAGGTCCGCACCGGGCTATCGGCGCGCACCATGGCGGTGGACGAGAGATAGCCGAAGGCCTCTCCAAACGCGACGGCCGTCGCACGCTCGGGTGTCGCTCCGAGCCCGCTCATGATGACGTCCCATTTGCCGGCCTGGAGCCCGGCCACGAGGCCGCTCCAGGTCGTGTTGACGAGCTCGACCTTGATCCCGGTCATCGCCTCGAGATTGCGAATGTCGTCGACGATGAGGCCTTCGTACTGGCTCGTCTTCGGATTCAGCAGAACGAACTTGTTCCAGGGGGCTACTCCGACGACCAGCTTCTTCTCGGAAATGATCCGATCGAGCGTGGGGCCTGCGGAGGCTCCGGATGCAGACAGCGCGACGACCGCCGCGACAGCGGCCGACGCAAGTGCGTTGGCGATGGTTCTCAGCATGCTCTTCCCCTTTTGTATGGCGCTGTTGAACAGATCGGCTCTCGTGAGGTGATCGACCGCATCAATGGACCGCGTCGCGGGCGAGAATGGTCTCGAAGCCGACGATCGGTGCCGTGGCGTTGGGATCGATGACGACGTCGATGACGAAGGGGCCGTCGGCAGCAACCCCCCCAGCCAGGGCCGCAGCGATCGCCTCCGGGGCCGTAACGCGCTCACCGCGGCACTTCAGGGCCCGACCGACTTCCGAATAGTCGATGTCGAGGAAGTCGCATTCGAGATAGCGGCCCATCACCTTCTGCTCCCAATGCCGCTGGAAGCCGAGGGTGCCGTTGTTGAACACGACGACGAGGATATCGACGCCGTAGCGGGCGGCTGTTTCGAGCTCATTGATGACGTAGCCAAAGGCGCCGTCGCCGGTCACGCAGACGACCTTGAGCGATGGGTCGGCCATCTTGGCGCCGATTGCGGCGGGCAGGCTCCAGCCGATTCCACCGGTTCCACGCGGCGAGAGGATGAAGCGCCCCGAGCCTGGCACATCGATATGGCTCATGGCCCAGCCGGTGATGTAGCTGGCATCCGTAACGATGAGGGTCCGTTCATCGACCTGTGCCGAGATTTCGGCCAGCAGGCGTTCGGGCCGGATCGGTGTCTGCGCCGACTCCGCGACCGGCCGGAACTCGGCCCTCCAGTTCTCCGTCAGCTGGTCGATCCGCGCCCTGGTCTCCGGGTTGGTTCGGGCCAGGCCGCGATCGGCGCAATAGGCCATCAGGTCGCGCAGGGTATCGCGGACATCGCCGACCATGGCGATGTCGGTTGCGAAATTGCGGCCGATCTCGGCCGGGTCGATATCGAGATGGATCAGCTTGGTTTCAGGCTTGGGCAGCGACCAGTCGCTGTAGCAGATCTGGCCGGTGCGCGAGCCGAGCACGAAGACGACGTCGGCCTCGGCGAACAGCGTGTTGGAGATCTGCCCGCGACCATAGCGTCCGCCCGTGGTGGAGCCGAGCGGGCCCGCGGCGAGCGGGTGCGCATCGGCAATGGCTCCGCGCCCGGTCATGGTTGTCGCGACGGGGATGTCGAACAGTTCCGCCAGCATCCGGATTTCCTCTTCGGCGCCGGAGATGATCGATCCGCCGCCCGCGATCAGGAGTGGCCGCTGGGCCGTCGCGAGGAGCTCTGCCGCCTTCTCGATGGATTCGCGGCTCGCCCGGACCCGGTTGGCCGGGAAATGCGTGTAGGGTTGGTCAGCCCAGGTCTGGGCTTCGGCTTCGGCGGCCATGACATCGCCAGGGCAAAGCAGGACCACAGGGCCCGGCCGCCCCGATGTCGCGATCCGGAAGGCCTTGCGCACTGCGTCGGCCGCCTGCTCCGGTGCATCGATGCGCGTCACGTCCTTCACATAGGGCGCAAGAGCAACCGCATGATCGAGCGCGCTGCTGGCGTTCTTGTTCTTGAGCCGCAGCGGGTGGTCCTGGACGAGCGCGATCACCGGCACGGAGGAGCGCTGCGCCTCCAGCAGGCCCGTGATCAGATTGGTCGCGCCCGGCCCGAAGGTGGCGGCGCACACGCCTGGCCGGCCGGTTACCTGGGCATAGCCATGCGCCATGATGGCCGCATGCTTCTCGTCGCGCACCGTGACGATCCGCGTGAATGCGCGGTCGACGGCGTGGAACACATGGATCGGATCCTCCATGCCGAACAGGCAGGTCACCCCGTAGCTCTTCAGGGTTTCGTAAAGTAGCGCGCCGCCGGTGCCCCGCATGGGTGTCTCCTCTTGACAGTCGGAAAAAGTGTTGCTTATTACGCAACATGTTGATTATTTATCGTACGCAGGACATCTGCGCGGCGTCAAGCCGCCAAGCGAGCGCTCATGAAGTCGATTGAAAAGGCCGTTAGTGCGCTGCAATTGCTCGTCAATTCGGGAGGCGAGCTGCGGGTTGGCGAAACCAGCCGCCACTTGAAAGTCACGCGCAGCAGCGCCTCGCGCCTGCTGGCTTCGCTAGCGAGCGGGGGGCTGATCGAGCAGGATCCCGCGACGCAGCGCTACAGGGCGGGGATCCTGGCTGTGCAGCTGGCTGCCAGCTTTCACCGGAATTTCGATCTGGTGGAACAGGCGCAGAAGGAAATGGAGGAGCTCGCCCGCCAGACCGAGCACACGGTATGGCTGGGCGTGCTCTCCGGCACCGAGGTCGTCGTCCTCAAGACGGCGCGGGGCTCGCAGCCGATCCAGTTCACGGTCGAGCCTGGCCACAGGCTGCCCGCGCATGCCGCCGCGATGGGGAAGGCGCTCCTCGCCGTCAAACCGGATGCCGAGATACGCAGTCTCTTTGCTGCAGCGCTCGATCCGGTGACGAAGCAGACCCTGGTTTCGATCGACGATCTGTTGCGCGAGGTCGCGATGTCGCGATTGCGCGGCTATGCGATCTCAAATCAGGAGCTTTTCGACGGCGTGAAAGCCATCTCCGTTGCTTTCGAGGACCCGCATAAGGGCATGAACATCGCCATCAGCGTTTCCTACCCGTTGTTTGCCTTCGAGGGCGGCGGCGACCAGTCGGTTGTCGATGCGCTGCTCCTGTTCGCCCATCACTTCGGTGCCCGGATCGGGGACAAGCGCTGGACGAAGTAAGGGGGGCTCGGGGCGCCGGCGMGGTCTGCCGGCCGCGGTGAGGCTCTTCGCCAGGGACGGTCTATCGTCGCTTCGGTCGGCTTTCGTTTTCGCGCCCCTGCGTGATCAGCCGCGAGCTTCTCTGGTCGCGCGCGTGAACCCACAGCCAGCTCAATGCCACGCTCACCCGATTGCGGACGCCGATCAGGAAATAGATATGAGCGAGGCCCCATAGCCACCAGGCCAGCGCGCCGCGCAGCTTGAAGAAGCCGAAATCGATCACCGCAAGCCGCTTCCCGATCGTCGCCAGACTGCCCGAATGCTTGTAGCGAAAGGCGGGTAGCACGCCCTCCCCGCGAAGCCTGAGGCGGATTGCCGTTGCGACGTATTTTCCCTGCTGCTTGGCTGCGGGCGCGATGCCGGGAACAGGGCTTCCATCGGGCGCAGCGACGCTTGCCGTGTCGCCAATGACGAAAATCTCGGGTCTGCCCGGTACCGTGAGATCGGCCTCGACCTTGACCCGTCCGGCTCTGTCAGCGGGAGCATCCAGCCAGCCGGCTGCGGGGGAGGCTTGTACGCCGGCAGCCCAGATGATCGTCGCCGCGGCAAGCGTCGTGTCGCCATAGACCACACCCTCGGCCGTGCATTGCGACACTGCCTGGCCGAGGAAGATCTCGACGCCGAGTCCTTCGAGGGCGCGATGGGCATAGGCGGACAGGTCGGGCGCGAAGCCGCCAAGCACGCGCGGAGCCGCTTCGATCAGCACCACGCGCGCCCTGCGGGTATCGATGTTGCGGAAATCTTCGGGAAGGGTGGAGCGCGCCAGTTCGGCGATCGTGCCCGCCAGCTCAACGCCGGTGGGGCCGGCTCCGATGATCACGAAGGTGAGCAGTGCGGCCTGTTTCAGCGCATCCGTTTCCCGTTCTGCCTTCTCGAAGGCGAGGAGAATGCGCCGCCTGATCGTCGTAGCGTCCTCGAGGGTCTTGAGTCCGGGCGCGAAGGGCTCCCAGTCGTCATGCCCGAAATAGGCATGCCGCGCGCCGGTCGCCACGATCAGGCTGTCATAGGCAAGCGTGGATCCGTCATCGAGGATAACGCGCCTGGCCTCGGGGTCGATGTCGTTGACGCCGGCCAGCAGCGTCGTGATTTCCGGGCGCTTGCGCAGGAGATGCCGGATCGGCCAGGCGATTTCCGATGTTGCAAGCGAGGCGGTGGCGACCTGGTATAGAAGCGGCTGAAACAGGTGGTGATTGCGCCGGTCAACGATGGTGATCCGAACAGGCGCACCGGCGAGGCGATGGACCGCCTCGAGCCCGCCGAACCCGGCGCCGATCACGACCACATGATGGCGGTCGGAGAATTCATCTAGCGTCGCCACAGGAGGATACCCGAAATGTCCGGCCAGTTTACTAGGAGTAGGCGGCTTTAGGGCGATGCGATAGGGCGAGACCGGCGCACGCAGCCTCTCAGCGAGCCTCGCGATCCGACACCGGCTCGGATCGAGGCCCGCTGAGTTCAGGTTCCGCAGAAGGTTGCGAGCACACGCTCATGAGCCGCCGGGGGGCGGGCGTAGTCCCCCCGACCTGGCTGCTCGTCATAGGGATTTGCCAGAACCGCCAGCAATTCCTCGAAGGGAGCGAGATCTTGCTGCTCCACGGCCGCCTCGATTGCGGCCTCGACGCGATGGTTGCGTGGGATGAACAGCGGATTGACGGCGCGCATCGCCTTCACCCGCTCCGCGGGCGATATGGCCTCGCGCGCCAGCCGTTGCCGCCACGTGCTCTCCCAGTCGTCGAACTCCGCGGGATTGCCGAACAGGTCGCGGCAAGCGCTCCCTTCGGCAGGGCCCGTTCCATCCGTGCTCAACCGCCGGAACACGAGTGTGAAATCGGCCTGGCCGCGCTGCATCGTGTCGAGCAGGGCCTTGATAAGCACGACATCATCCGCTTCATCGGCGAAGAGCCCAAGCTTGCGGCGGAAACCGTCGATCAATGCGGTCTGGAACAGCTCATCGAAGCGGTCCAGCACCTCCTGCGCGAGCTTGACCGCCTGGTCCTGGTCATCGGCCAGCAGCGGGAGCAGCGCTTCGGCGAACCGCGTCAGGTTCCAACGTGCGACGGGCGGCTGGTTGCCATAGGCGTAACGCCCGCGCTCGTCGATGGCGCTGAACACCGTACCCGAGTCGTAGGCATCCATGAAGGCGCACGGCCCATAATCCAGCGTCTCACCCGCAACCGACATGTTGTCGGTGTTCATCACGCCGTGGATGAACCCGATTTGCATCCAGCGGGCGACAAGCGCCGCCTGCACGGCAATGACAGCCTCCAGCAGGGCCAGATAGGGTGCTGCGCTGGCGCTGACGTCAGGATAGTGCCGGGCGATGACGTGGTCGGCGAGGAGGCGCAGGCCCTCGACATCACTGCGGGCCGCGAAGAACTGGAATGTCCCGATCCTGATATGGCTGGAGGCGACGCGGGTCAGCACAGCTCCGGGGAGCAGCGTCTCGCGCCTGACCGTTTCGCCTGTCGTCACGGCGGCGAGCGCCCGTGTCGTCGGAACGCCCAATGCAGCCATCGCCTCGCTGACGATGTATTCCCGCAGCACCGGCCCCAGTGCGGCCCGCCCATCGCCCCGACGCGAGAACGGTGTCAGCCCTGCACCCTTGAGCTGGATGTCGCGGCGCCTGCCCTCGCGATCGATCACCTCTCCGAGCAGGACGGCGCGTCCGTCGCCGAGCTGCGGGCTGAACCCGCCGAACTGGTGACCTGCATAGGCCGTGGCGATGGGCTCGGCCCCTTCGGCAACACGGTTGCCTACAAGCATCTCGGTGCCGTCGGGCCCCGCCAGCCAGACCGGATCGAGACCGAGCTGCTCGGCGAGCGCCGTGTTCAACCGCAGCAGACGCGGCGAACGGACCGCGCTGGGGGTTACCCGCGCGAAGAAGCGCTCGGGGAAGCGGACGTAGGAATTGTCGAAGGGGATGGCGGTCATGGGACGTAGATAAGCCTTGGCAGCAACACGGCAACTCCGGCCCTGGTCCTTACCCTCGCGGGTGAGGCTAAATGCGCCTGATCGGAGCGCCGAGCTGGATGAAATCCTTCTCTCGACAGGTCAGGATGAGGATCTGCAGGGAACCGGCAGCTTTGTTCAAGACGAGGTGCATCCGGTCGAGACGCTCTTCGTCGGTGTTCACCAGTGCGTCGTCGAGGATGACGATCGATGGCTGGCCAAAGCCTCGCAGGATGTCCGCCAGTGCCAGGCGCGTGATCACCGCTGTCTGCTCTCTGGCGCCCATGCTGAGCTGTCTGAAGGGCTCTTCGACACCAGCGCGGACGAAGTGCTCGATCTCGAGCGTGTCCTCGTTGAGCACGATCTGGCTGTCGGGATGGAGCAGGCGCAGATACGGAGCAACCCGTTCGCGTACCGGGCCGAGCCAGCGGTCCTTGGACTCGCGCTGCGCTTCCGCCAATGTCTCGTAGAGAAGCCGGGCGCCATCGGCCTGAGCCTTGGTCGTCGCGAGCTGCCTTTGCCTGAGCGCGATCTGGCCTTCGATCTCGGAGAGCTGCTCGCCCAATCCATCACGACCAAGCGCCCGAAGTTCGATCTCGAGATCACGAGCCTCGCGGGCCGTCCTCTCAAGATCGGCGCGGATATTCTCAGCTGCGTTCCCGGCCCTGGAGAGGGCCAGCGAGGCGGCTTCGGGGTTCGCCCGCTCCAGCGCGCGAATGGCGGCCTGCTCAGCCTCCTTGGCCGTCATATGGGCCGATTGGGCGGCATCAAAACTGGCCTGCAGCTCGGCATCCGCGATCTTCGAGCGGGCCTCGATGAGGTCACGCCCCTTCTCGCTGGCGCTCGTGATTGCGGCATTCAGGCGCTCGTTCCAGACCGCTGCGTCAAGCGTGGCCTTCTCATGCTGGGCGCGATGCTGCGCCGCGGCGTCTTCGGCGGCCTTCTCGTCGTGGAGGGCGATGCGTTGGGCCTCGACTGCCCCGGCGCGGCTCTCCTCTGACGCTTCCTTTGCGTCGATCTCCCGCGCAGCGGACTGGGCGGCGAGCGCGCGCTGGTTCTGGGTCTCCTGCCGAAGGACTTCGAGCCCCCTGGGAGCGGTGGCGCTGATCAGCTTCCTTTGCAGCTCTGCTTCGGCGATCGCTTCGCCCTTTTGCAGCACTTGCGATCTTGCCGCCTCGAAGCTGGCGCAGCCGGTCTTGCGCAGCTCGCTTTGGAAGGCGCGTTCGGATTCACCAAAGGCTCGCGCGAGATCCCCGACGCCGCCCCCTGGATGGACGACCAACTGGCCGAACCCTTCGAGCTCGATCGTCGCGTCTCTTGCGAGGAGCAGGGGCTCACTGAGCAAGATTGCCTTGCCGTCTGACGAGACGTTCTGTTGCGCGTTCGGCTTGAATTCGATCCGGACGCTCGCCGCCTCGAGCCGGGCCCTGGCTTTCGCGAGCTGTTCGCCGGCGCGCTCCAGCGTGTCGACCTCGGGCTTCGTGACGGTGATGGCTGCAGCTGCGGCCAAAGCGGTCATGCGCTTGCCGTCAGCTTCTTCGGCACTCTTGAGATCTAGCTCCAAGCGGGCGAGGAGATGCAGCGCGCGGCCGTGGTCAATGGCCCGCTGKACCGCGGCGAGCGCTTCGTCCGCAACGCTCCGCGCAGCCCGCGCTTGTGCGAGCCTCGCAGAGGTCGTGGCGGTCGCTCGCTCGAGCCGGCTTACGACGCTCTTGGCATCCTCGGCATCGTGAGTGGCCTGGGCCAGCGACGCCCGTGCGGCATCCGACGATTTCACGAGCGCCTGCCGCGCGGCGAGCCGTTCTGTGGCTGCCTCGGTCTCAGCCTTGCAGCGTGTGGCGTCACGGCCGGCGTTAACAACGATCGTCTCTAGCATCTCGGCCTGTACCATCGCCTCCTGCGCAGAGGCGAGGGCGGACAAGGCTTTCTCGAGAGAGGCGTCGTTGTGATAGCGCGCGACAATCTCGCGCTTCCTTGCGAGGTCGCCGACCTTGCTGTCATGGGCCGCGAGGCGAGAGGACATCTCTTCGCGACGAGCGGAGAGGGCTTCGACATCGTCGAGCAGCGCCTTGTAGTCACCGCGCGGCTTGTAGCGTTTGTCCCAGTAGGTGCTGCGCCGCGCCTCGGCTGCTGCAATCAGGGCTCTTCCGCGTTCTCCGCCGATGACCTGGCCGACTTCGGATTCAAGTGCTGAGGAAAGCGAGTCCCGGCCGGCGCCGACACCAAGCGCCTGATGTGAGAGCCCTTGCTCGACCCAGAGAAGCCCGAATATGCCCTGGTGATCCTGCGGCTTGGAACCACCGCGGCCAGGCGGGGTAAACCCGAACAACTCCGCCAGGCGATCATCGGCTGCGTCGCCGATATGACGCTCGTTGGCTCCGATCAGCTCGGCCTCGGGCTTCTGGCAAAAGGCCTTGCGAAGCGACCAGGCCTGCCCATCGAGCTCGAAGTCGACTTTGACCTGGGGACGGACATTCTGGTTGTAGGGCAGCATCGCCTGCGCGGCTTCGCCTCCGACGCGGTGACGCTCGAAGAAGGCGGCTCGCAGTGCTGCGAGAATGGTCGACTTGCCAGCTTCGTTGTCACCCGAGATGACGTTGAGGCCATTCTGGAGATCGTCGATGACGACGGATCGGAGCTTCCGGAAATCCTCGATCTCCAGGCGGCGAAGGAACATGGCTCAAGCGCCCTTGGAGAAATGGTCGAGATACATCATGCGAAGCGCCATGCGCGCAGCGCCGGCCTCCGGATCACCGTCATTGGTTGCCTTCGCGCGCAGTCGCTCGACCGCGGCACGAACGAAACCGGATTTGTCGAGCGCATCGAGATCATCGGAGGTTGGCTCATCGACCAACGCGCTGTCATCGATCTCGAGATGGTGAAGGCGGGCCTCCCAGGAGCGAAGCTCGCTTTCGAGGCGCCGGCGCTCGGCAAAGCTGACACTGCCTGCCAGCGAGAGCGAGACCACCTGATGGCGATGGCTCGCGGCGAGATCACTGAGCGTTTCGATGGCGCGATCGCATGTGCCATCGATGAGTTCGACCGCGACCTTGTTCCAGCGAAAGTGCCCGACAGCGACGGTCTCGACGATCTCCGATGCTCGCGGTCCGGGGATGTCGACGATGTAGACCGACCCGGCGTCATTGGCCTTGTGGCGGTCAGGTTCAGGCGTCCCGGAATAATAGGTCCGCTGGGCGATCTTCAAAGCCCCATGCCAGTCGCCGAGTGCCAGATAGCAAAGGTTGGCGGTCTCTGATCGATCCTCGGGGATTTCGTTCGACGATTCCGCGGCGCCCGGCAGTCGATTGGCAACGCTGCCATGGGCCAGGCCAATGCGGCATGCGCCGTCCCCGGATGGCGCATCGACGAACCAGGTGGTCTGGTCGAGCGCCTCTCGTCGGCGGCGCAACGGGGCGGGCAGAACGACAGCCCGACCGCTCCAGAGATCGAGCGGTTCCGGCTTGTCGGCGATGATGACATTCGCCGCCGGGCCCATGGCCTGGATCCGTGTCCAGACACTGTGGGCCAAGGCCGCGTCATGGTTTCCGGGCAGGAATATCCATTGTCCCTTGAAGGCGGCGAGGGCTTCGAGCGTGCGCACGATGGTCCGGTCCGAGACCGAGTTGCTGTCGAAGGCATCGCCTGCAACCAGCACGGCGTCGACCTGTCGCTCATGCGCCAGGCTGGCAATCGTCTCGACGGTCTTGATCCGCTGTGATCGCAGTTCCGCCCCGGGATCGCCGACAATGTTGGAGAACGGCTTACCGATCTGCCAGTCGGCGGTATGAAGAAAGCGAAATGCCACTGCGTCCCCCAGCCAAGGCGCCACCATCGTCGCTGGGCGTGAAAATGCAAGCTTTGGCTGCCGATTTCTGGGGGACGGGTGGTTTCCGCCGCCGAGAATGCCGAGTGCTCGATGCTCGCAATGGTCTGCCGCCGAAGAGCCTAGCGCAGGAGCTTGACGAGTTCCTGCGCAGCGGCGGTCGACGAAGCGGGGTTCTGGCCGGTGATCAGGCGGCCATCGACGATCGCGAAGCTCTGCCAGTCGGCTGCTCTTTCATAGCGTCCCCCGAGGCGCTTCAGTTCATCCTCGACGAGGAATGGCACGACGTTGGCGAGCTGGACGGCCTCCTCCTCGGAGTTGGTGAAGCCCGTGACGCGCTTGCCCTTGACGATCGGCTGCCCCTGCGAGGTTACCCGGTGCAGTACGCCCGGCGCGTGACAGACGGCGGCTACGGGCTTGCCGGCATTGTAGAACGCCTCGATCAGCGCAATCGAAGCCGGATCCTCGGCAAGGTCCCATAACGGGCCATGACCACCGGGATAGAAGACGGCGTCGTAGCTGTCTGCCGTCACGTCGCTGAGCTTGACGGTGTTTGCCAGGACCCGCTGCGCAGCCGGATCCTTCTTGAACCGCGTCATTGCGTCGGCCTGGTTGCCGGGCTCATCGCTCTTGGGGTCGATCGGTGGCTGGCCGCCTTTCGGCGAGGCAAGTGTGATCTCGGCGCCAGCGTCCTTGAAGACGTAGTAGGGCGCCGCGAATTCCTCGAGCCAGAAGCCGGTCAGCTTGCCGGTATCGCCAAGCTGATCATGTGACGTCAGCACCATCAGGATCTTCATCTTCGCAACTCCCTCGGTTGAACAACTCGCGATTGAACGGGCTCAGACGGATGACCACCTGAGCGCGGGGCCTGAAGGCGAAGCCGGAACGCCTGCGGGCTCGTCCGCCAGCCGATACGCGATGAGGATCATGGCCGGGAGCGAGAGTCTCGCTCTCAACCCGACGTCGTCCGATCATAGCACGGATGGCCGGGATGGCTTCGGGCGCCGGGCTAGCCTGATGCGCGTGCATTGCGCCGGATGGCCTGTGGCGGCTGGCCATAGCTTCTCAGGAAGGCACGCCGCATCCGCTCCCGGTCGGCGAAACCGGTTTGCTCGGCGATGGCCTCGACGGGGTGGCCGGTCTGCTCCATCAACAGGCGTGCGGCTTCGACCCGCAGGTTCTCGACCGCCTTGGCCGGCGACTGGCCGGTCTCCGCGCGGAAGGCGCGGCTGAACTGGCGGGGGCTGAGCCTGGCGGCGTCAGCGAGATCCTCGACGCTCAAGCGCGACTGGAGATTGCTCCTGGCATAGTCGAGTGCCGACTGAACGCGGTCCGACTTGGCGTCCATGTCGAGCAAGGCGGAATGCTGCGACTGGCCTCCCGCGCGCCGGTGATAGACAACCAGTTTTCGTGCCGTCATGCGTGCAACTTCGGGGCCGAGGTCCTTCTCGATCATGCCGAGGGCGAGATCGATGCCGGCGCTTGCGCCAGCTGATGTCCAGATCGGACCATCGACGATGAAGATACGGTCGGGATCGACCTTGATCCGGGGATAGCGCGCGGCGAGATCCCGGGCGCTTCCCCAATGGGTTGTCGCCTGGCGTCCGTCGAGCAGGCCGGCCTGAGCCAGAACGAAGGCTCCGGTGCAGATCGAAGCGACCCGGCGTGCCTTGGTCGCCGCCCGGCGCACGAAATCGATCATCGCAGCCGACACCTCCGATCCCGCCAGATCGCCACCGAAGATCATCGTGTCATAGGGCGTATCGTCGAAGGGCTCGGTCTGCAGCATCAGGCCGAGTGAGCTCTTCACCGCTCCTCCGCTCTGCGACATCACCCGGACGTCATAGAAGGGGGTGGTGGGGACCGAGAGATTGGCGAACTCGAAAGCCGAGAGCGCAGCGAAACTCATCAGCTGGAAGCCTGGCGAAACGACGAAACCGATCCGATGCATGGCACGCTCCGATCAGGTCCTTGATGTCCTGAAAGGTGGTATATTTGACATTTGAGACATGGGCAAGCAGGCCTAGATTTCCTCGCCATGGAGCCCCGCCAGGGGCAATGGAGATGAAACAATGAGCCAGGGATTCAAGGGTTTCGCACTGGTGACCGGCGCCTCGTCCGGTATTGGCGCGATCTACGCCGAGCGTCTCGCACGACGTGGCCACGATCTCATTCTCGTGGCGCGCAATGCCGAACGGCTGCGCAAGCTGGCCGACAGGATTGCAGCCGAGACGGGCCGCAAGGTCGAGGTCATCGCTGCCGATCTCGGCAAGCGCGACGATCTCGCCAGGGTCGAGGCGGAACTGCGGGGCAATCGGCGGATCACCACGCTGGTCAATAATGCCGGTGTCGGTGCGACGGCTCCGCTCCTGCAGTCGGACATCGACAAGATGAGCGACATGATTGCTCTGAACGTCAACGCCTTGATGCGCCTGACTTACGCCGCGGTGCCCGGATTCGTCGAACGCGGCGGCGGAACGATCATCAATATCGCTTCGATCGTCGCTGTCGCGCCGGAGCGCCTGAACGGCGTCTAYGGTGGCTCCAAGGCCTTCGTCCTGGCCTTCAGCCAGTCCTTGAAGCATGAACTGTCGGACAAGGGCGTGCGGGTTCACGTCGTGCTGCCGGGAGCGACGGCCACCGACTTCTGGGAGATCGCCGGAAAGCCGGTCGAGCACCTGCCGAGCGAGATCGTGATGACGGCTGCGGCGATGGTCGACGCGGCCTTGGCCGGCCTGGACCTGGGTGAGTTCGTGACCGTGCCGTCCCTGCCGGATGTGGCTGACTGGAATGCCTTTGAGGCAGGACGGCAGGCGCTGCTGCCCAATCTTTCCCGCACCGAACCTGCTGCTCGCTATGGCGTCCGGCCCGAAGCGGCGTAAGCTCCCCGGCGGGCGGTCGGTCGAAGTGCGAAACATGTTTCAATCGCCTGGATCTCCGTCATTTCAGGCGATTGGAGGTGTGTCGCAACTCTCACTCATCTGAATGGAAGGAGTTCGACATGAGCGATACTCAACTGCGCAGCGAGACTGCAAACCGGAGCCTCGGAGCCCTGGGGGCCGACCTGAAGCTTGAGGTCGTCAGCATCCCCGTTGCTGATGTCGATCGCGCCAAGCGCTTCTACGGTGGCTTGGGTTGGCGACTTGATGCCGACATTGCAGGCGACAATTTCCGGGTTATCCAGGTCACGCCTCCAGGCTCGCCCGCTTCTGTCATCTTCGGCAAGGGCAACACCGTGGCCCCCTATCTCATCGTCTCCGACATCGTGGCGGCGCGCGCTGCACTCGCCGCTCGCGGAGCCGAGGTTGGCGAGATCTACCATTACGGCGAGCAGGGAGACCGTCGCAGCGGGCCCGAGCCGACACGGCGCAGCTACGCGTCGTGGCTCTCGTTCAAGGACCCGGACGGCAATGAATGGCTGCTGCAGGAGGTCACCCAGCGTCTGCCCGGACGGGTCGAGGCGGGTGATACACGCTTCGCCTCATCCAGGGAGCTCGCGGCCGCGCTCCGGCGTGCGGCGGCCGCGCATGGCGAACACGAGAAGCGAAACGGCGGCCAGCATGATGAGAACTGGCCGGACTGGTATGCCGAGTACATCGTGCAGGAGCAGGCCGGCAAATCGCTGCCGACATAGGGTTTTGCTACGACCCCATCGGCCGCTCCTTGGGCCGGCGCTGCTCACAGGTCTGGTTGAAGCGAGCGGCCAGCGCGTGGCTCGCATCGCTTTCCCCTGACGGTTGAGCCGCGGCGCGCCCGTCAGGATCAGGGGTCCGCGTCCGGATTGGCGATGGCCCGCCGCGGTCACCTGTCGGCGGGCCGTTCGCGAGTGCGGAGGGTCATGCCGCGTAGGCGGCGGCTGCGCACCTTGCAAAGCCCAGCGCCGGATCGATGAAGTTCGCCGGCGGCGGCGAGCCCCAGAGATTGATCCAGCGGTCGGAAAGCGACGGTGAAATCGTCCAGCTGCGCGGTTCGTAGAGCAGGTCATTGTCGATGCGGTCCATCCCCACCGACATTTCGACGACGCAGCCATTGGGGTCGACGTAATACTGGAAGACGTTGCCACCGGCGCCGTGGCGCCCCGGCCCCCACAGCAGCGAGCGGTTCTTGAGGACAAGCCCGTCAGCGATGCCGGCGAGGTCCTCGAGGGCGTGGAAGTCGAAGGCGTAGTGATGGAGATCGCCATCGCCGGGGCAAAGCGCTACGGTGTGGTGATAGCCGTCGGCGGCCCGAAACCAGCGGAATTCGTCGCCGCCGGTGCGATCCGAGAGCTCCATGCCGAGCAGCTTGACCAACAGGTCACTGAAGGCGAGCCGGTCGGGAACCTTGAGATTGACGTGCTCGATGCGTTTGGCACGCGCCCCAGGCCCGATATGGCGCTGTGCCTGATCGCGTGCGATGGGCGTGTGGACCTCGAAGATCGGCCCCCATGGCGTCGCGAACCGTATGGCGCGCTCGATGCCGTCATGAAGCGGCCTGTCGTCCAGGATCTCCAGGCCTTCCGAGCGCACCCGCCGCCCGATCTCGTCGACCGCTGCGGCGTCGGATGCTTCGAGCCCGATCGCCAATGTGGCGCGGCTGCCGCCTCGCGTCAGCGCGACCTCCCAGCGCCGTTCATTCGAAGACAGGAACACTGTGTCGCCGCGCCGGCCCGTCACCTTGAGACCCACGAGTTCGGCGAGGTCCTGCGCGGACCCGTCCGGATCGGGCGTCGTGAAGGCGACGAAGCCCATCTGACGAATGAGGTGGCTCATGCTGCTACTCCTGAGACTGTATGTTGCCGGGTCGGGTGTGGAGAGTGTTGTCAGGCGTCAGCGCGCGTTGACGCTGAAGCCACCATCGATGTTCAGCTTGGCGCCGTTGATGTAGCGGGCACGATCGGACGCGATGAAGAGTGCCAGGTCGGCAACCTCGTCGACCTCGGCCCAACGCTCCATGAAGATGCCGCGCTCGCGGCAGAAATCGGCGAGGAACTGCTCGCGGGTCTTGCCTTGCTGCTTGGCCAGGCCGTCCGCCCATTCCTCCCGGAATTCGGTGCCGACCAATCCCGGCACGATGGCATTGACCGTGATGCGCTCGTTCCAGAGATCCTGGGCGAGATAGCCGGTCGTGTGGATCAGCGCGGAATTGTTCAAGCCGTGCAGCATGGCAGGGCGCCAGACCGCGATCCCCGATGAGCCGGTGATGTTGATGACGCGCCCGGTACCGTCGCGAGCCATCATCGGCAGAAATTCGCGAATGACGCGCAGCGCGCCAAGCGTCTTGACCTCGATGAGCTCCCGCCACTCGTCATCGTTCCAGAGCACCTGCCTGTCGTTGCGCGTGACAGGAGCCCCTGCATTGTTGATCAGGATGTTGAGGGTCGAGAACCCGGGGACGGCTCGAAGCGTCTGCGCAGCGGATGCGACTGAATCCGCCTGGGTGATATCAGCCGAGACGGTGGTCACGGTCACCGACGTTTCCTTGCGGATCTCGTCGGCGGCTTCCTCCAGAGCCTCTCGTCCGCGCGCCAGCAGCGCCACGTTGACGCCTTCTCGCGCCAGCGCTCGTGCAATGCCCTTGCCAATGCCTTTACTGGCTCCGCACACCAAAGCGGTTCGCCCAGAAAGTCCCAGTTCCATGAGATGTTTCCTTGACTTGATGTCGTGAAGCTCTGCGGCGCACTCAGCCGTGCAGGTAGGCCTTGATGAGACTGTCGTCGGCGAGGACGCCCTGCCATTCGCCGCGCCTGATCTCCTGCGCGACCTTGCCGACGGAGAGCACATAGGCCCGGTCCGTCATTTCGGCGGCGATCGTGATGCTCTGTTCTACCAGCAGGATCGCCATGCCCTGGCTCCGCAGGTTGTTCAGGACGCCAAGGATCTCCTTGACGATCTTCGGGGCGAGCCCCGTCGTGAGTTCGTCGAGGATCAGGAGGTCTGGCTGCAGGAGAAGCGCGCGGGCAATGGCGACCATTTGCTGCTGCCCGCCCGAGAGCAGCCCGACTGACGAGTGATAGCGCTGCTGCACGGCAGGAAAGAGCGTCAGCACCTCCTCGAGGCTGAAGCGCGGGCTACCTCCGGAGGCCTTTCGGCCGGCGCTTTCAGCGAGGCGCAGATTGTCGCGAACGGTCAACTCGACGAAGAGATTTCTGTTTTCGAGCACAACCGCGATGCCGCGCTCGGCCCGGCGGTGCGGCGGCAGGTCGGTTAACTCGACGCCATCCTTGAGAACCCGACCAGCCATCGGTCTCACCAGACCGCACAAGGTTCGCACCAGCGTCGTCTTGCCGGCGCCATTGGGGCCGACGATCGCGACAGCCTCGTTCCGGCTGACCGACATCTCGATTCCATGCAGCACGGGCAGGGCGCCGTAACCAGCCTGGAGTGATTGGATCTGCAGCATGGCTCAGCCTCCCAGATAGGCTTCGCGCACGCGGGGATCGGCCTGGATCGCAGCCATGGGCCCGGATGCGATGATCTCGCCGAAATAGAGAGCGTGCACGGTGTCGGCGATCGTCATCAGGCCCATGTCGTGGCTGACCAGCAGGATGGTCATGCCCTCGCTGTTCAGCATCGCGATCCAGCTGCGCAATTGCCCGATCTCCTCGGTGTTGAGGCCCGAGGAGGGCTCGTCGAGCAGCAGCAGTCGCGGCGCCCCGACATAGGCGCGGGCAAGCTCGACGACGCGGCGCTGGCCGGCTGGCAGGCGTCCGGTCTGCGCATCCAGGAATTTGCCGAGCGCGAACTTGCGACAGGCCTCTTCGGCGGTATTGCGTAGCCGATCGAACTCGCGTCGCGCTGTGGGCGTGCGCAGCATGCTCGCCAGAATGCCGCTGCGGCCGTCCTTGTGCAGACCCACCATCACATTTTCCAGCACCGACATGCGCTCGAATACTTTCGGCGTCTGGAAGGTACGCATCAGACCATGACGGGTGCGCGCCTGGATGCTGTCGGCAGCCATATCGCGCCCGGATAGCAGGACCCGCCCGGCCTTGGGGCGCAGGAATCCGGAGACGATATTGAAGCAGGTGCTCTTTCCCGACCCGTTCGGCCCGATCAGCCCGACGATCTGGCCCTGCGGGACCGCGAAATTGACATCGGACAGCACCTTGAAGCCGCCGAAACTATGGGCGATGCCCGATAATTCCAGGGTCGCTTGCAGGTCGATCGGCCGCGAGGGGAGGCGTTTCAGGTCGGCGACAGCAGTCATCACGCCATCCTCCGTTTCACGAGTTGCGCGAGGCGATCTGCGCCTCCGATCAGCCCGTCGGGCAAGAGGGTGACGACCAGCACCAGCGCCAGCCCGAACAGAACCTGGTGAATGTCGCCGAGACCGCTGAGCAGCTCGGGGATGAATGTGACGAACAGCGCGCCGGCGATGATCCCCCAGACCGATGTCGAGCCGGCGACGACCGGAATCAGGAGGAATGCGATCGAGCGTTCGACCGTGAAGCTCTGCACGCTGATATAGGAGACGTAGTGCGCGAAGAGCGATCCGGCGAGCGAGCCGAGCATGGCGCAGATGACGAACATCGCAGTCTTGAGACGGTGCATGTCGACGCCGAGGACCTCAGCGGCCGGGGCGGCATCGCGCATGGCGCGCATGCCAAGGCCCGGACGCCCGCGGACGAGGTTGTCGGCGAGGAGCAGCACGAGGATCGCGATTGGCCAGACGAGGTAGTAGACCCGCTCGGGCGTATCGAAGGCGAAGCCGACGATGCTGAGCTTGGGAATGCCGCCAATGCCGAGCGTGCCGCCGGTCAGCCAGTCCCATTCGAAGAACAGGACATTGCCGATGAGGCTGAGGGCAAGCGTGGCCAGGGCGAGAAAGAAGCCGGTCAGGCGCAGGACCGGCCAGCCCACGGCGAGGGCAATCAAGGCGCTTGCCACCATGCCGGCCAGGAACCCGGCCAGGGTCGGCAAGCCGAGCTGAACCGTGAGATAGGCCGAGCTGTATGCGCCGATGCCGTAGAACAGCGCCTGGGCCAGATTGACGATGCCGCATTGACCGAGCAGCAGTCCGACACCGAGCCCGCCGATGGTGAACAGGCCGGCGAACACGAAGAGATCGATCAGGTGCCGCGACAGCAGGAGCGGCGCGAGGGCCCAGGCCAGGGCAAGCAGGAGAAGCAGGAGAGGTCGGCGCAGGTTATCCATGGCGCTAGCCTCCGATCCGCCCGACACGGCCGAGCAGGCCGTTCGGCATGACGATCATGATGACGATCATCATCGCGAGCGCGATCACGTCCTTGTAGCCGGAGGGAAAGCCGACGACGGCGAGGGATTCGAGCAGCCCAAGCGTGACGCCGCCCAGCACCGCTCCGAGCGGGTTGCTCAGTCCTCCAAGGATGGCGGCTGCGAAGCCCTTGAGGGTCAGGGCGATGCCCATGTGGTAGTTCACCGCAACCAGGGGAGCGACAAGGATGCCCGCGATCGCGCCGACGGTGCCGCCGAGCAGGAAGGTCAKAGAGCGCATCCGGCGAACATTGATGCCGTTCGTGGCGGCGCCGTCGGGATCCATGGACGCCGCCATCATCGACAGCCCGAGCAGCGTCCTGCCGTAGAAGAGGCGCAGACCGACGACCACGATGATCGCCGTACCGATCAGCCAGAGAGCCTGGATCTGCAGGAAGGCATCGAGGATCTCGATGACGCCTTCTTCGCCCCAGCTCGGCAGGAGATAGGAGTTGCGGCCTGCGAGATAGAGCACTGCGGCAGACAGCGTGACCGCCAGGCCGATGGTGAGCAGCAAGAAGCTTTCCTCGCCCGCGCGCTGGCGCATCATCGGCTGCACGAACAGGCGATCAATGATGACACCGACGGCCGCACCGGAGATGACGCCCAGAAGGATCGACAAGCCATAGGGCAGGCCGACGGGCTCCAGTGCGAAGACGGTGACCATCGCGCCGATCACGGCGAATTCGCCCTGCATCGCGTTGATGATCTGGGTGCCCTTGAAGATCACGGCGAGGCCTATGCCGATCAGCGCATAGACGAAGCCGTTGGTGATCCCGGACAGGATCGCCTGCATGACGAGACTGGCTGACATGATGAGAGGTCCGGTAGGGAAGGCAGGCGCTCGGCACCTGCTCCTCCACGGTCACTTGGCGGCGGAGTAGTCGAGGCGCGTGAACTTGCCCTTGACCAGCTTCGAGTAGTTGAAGCTGGCGAGCGTCAGCCCGCCCATATCCGGGGCAGAAAAGTCGAATTTCGCCATGACGCCCTGGTAGGGACGGCGCATTGCGCTGCAGAGGGCTTCGTTCGTGGCATCGGGCCCGGCTGTCTTGAGCGCCTGCGCCAGCGACATCACGGCATCCCAGCCCGCGGCCTCGAAATGCTTCGGCAGCCGGCCGTGTTMCTTCTGGAACAGGTCCACGAACTCGCGCTGATGTGGCAGCGGGTCTTCGGCGATCAGGAACTCGGCGTGGATGATGTTGTCGGCCGCATCGCCCATGGCCTTGACGTAGTCATAGGTCGCGGTGCCGTGGACGGAGATGATCGGCGCCGTGAGCCTCACCTGCCGCGCATTGCGGAAGGGCATCGGAGACGTTGATATGACGATGACGGCATCCGGCGCGCTCGCCCTCACCTTGGCGGCCTGCGTCGTCAGATCGGTGGCAGCGATCTCGAATTTCTCGACCTGGGACCAGGTGACGCCGAACTCTCCGGCGAGGTCCTTCATGCTGTTCCAGACGACCTGACCGTAGCCGGAATCATGCAGGACGCCGACCTTGCTCGCCTTCATGTCGCGGACATAGGAGAGCAGCGCACGTGCGTTCAACTCCTGTGACGGCGTGATGTGGAACACGCAGGTCCGGTCGCGTTCGACGGCAGGTCCCAGCCCTGAAAAGGCGATCTGGGTCAGCTTCAGCGGCGCCGTGATGCCGCCGACTGCGACGGTCTGGGCGATGCCGGAGGTGCCGATCAGCGCCTTGATCTTGTGAGAGTGCACCAGCGCGTTGACCTTGCTGACGGCGACATCCGGGCTCGACGCGTCGTCCTCGATCAGAATCTCGATCGGCTGACCGTTCACGCCGCCGCGTGCGTTCAAGGTCTTCTGAGCAAGCAGAATGCCTTCCCGCTCAGGGAGGCCGACACCGGCAATGGCGCCCGTGGCTGAGATCACGGCGCCGATCCTGATCGGCGCTCCGCTGGCGGCCGTCTGGGCAAGAGCAGGCATTGGGGACAGCGACAACAGCGCGGTCGGCGCGAGTGCGATGAGCGAACGATAGGCTTGCAGAGCCATGGCTGATTTCTCCCTCCGGATTGGGCGCTGGCCGCGCTCCTTGATTGAGGGGGAGGCTACGAGATTTTCATGTCATGTCAAATATTTTCGAAAATAAAAGATATCATGCGATATTCCGGGGCTTATGTTACAACCCGCGGCACGATGTCGATGTCCAGGATGTGGAGGCAATCTTGAATCTGGTCCGCCCAACCCAGCGCGAGCTCGCTCGTCAGGCGAATGAAGAGCCGAAGGGGCGTACGCGGATGTCGGGCATCTACGAGTTGCTGCGGCGCGACATTCTGGAGTGCCGACTGAAGCCGGGCATGCGCCTCCGTTTCGAGGAGTTGCGGACGCTCTATGAGATCGGCCTCAGCCCGTTGCGCGAAGCTCTTATGAAGCTGGCATCCGATGGGCTGGTGGTTCTGGAGGAGCACAAGGGCTTCCGTGTCGCTCCGGTCTCGCGGTCCGATCTTCTCGATATCACCTACATGCGCAAGGAATTCGATGCCATGGGGGTCAGATTGTCGATCGAGAAGGGGGATGATGCCTGGGAAGCCAACATTCTCGCCTCCCTGCATGAGCTTAGCAAAAAGCCCAAGCTCGGACCGGACGGGCTTGTCGATGCGGAATGGGAGAGGCGCCACCGGGCCTTTCACCTGACCTTGGTCTCGGCCTGCGGCTCCCCGTGGCTGCTTCATTTTCGCGAGCAATTATACGACCAGGCCGATCGCTATCGGCGCTTGTCGGTGCAGTACTTGCGTGAGCCTCGCGACCATCTCGCCGAGCATCGAGAGATTGCGGACGCAGCGCTCGCCCGCGATTCGGATGCCGCTGTTTTCCTCGTTCGTCGCCACCTGGATCGGACCGTGCAGATCCTTCTCGCGGCAGACGGGGTGCTGTCGGTCGACCTGTAGACATTATCGACAGATAGAAAGATATTCGAAAATCTATTGACGCCCGGATTTTGGCTGCTACCGTCTCGACATCCAATCAAGGAGATGGCGATGCGGTACGTGAGTTATGTCTCGGGTCAGCAGGCGGGTTTGGCCGTCCGTGATGGCGCTGAGCTTTTCGATCTCGGTTCCGTCGATCTCGGCAAGGTCCTTGCGGATGGACCCGGTGCCGTTGCCGCGCTGGCCCGCGCGCCGCGGGGCAAGCGACTGGACCAGGCCACCCTTCGCTTTCTCCCGCCGGTTGCCCGACCGCCCAAGATCGTTTGCGTCGGGTTGAACTATGTCGATCACGCGGCCGAGAGCCCCTACAAGGACGTCCCGAGCTATCCGGCCGTCTTCCCGCGCTTTGCGTCGAGCCTTATCGGCCATGGCGAAGCCATCGTCCGCCCAGCGGTATCGGCCCAGCTTGATTTCGAGGGCGAGCTCGTGGCGGTGATCGGGCGAGGCGGCCGGCATATCTCGCGTGAAGCGGCGCTCGACCACGTCGCGGGTTATTCGATCTTCAACGACGGCTCGATCAGGGACTACCAGTTCAAGTCACCGCAATGGACGGTCGGCAAGAACTTCGACGATACCGGCGCGTTTGGCCCCGAATTCGTCACGGCCGACGAGTTGCCGCCGGGCGGCAAGGGCTTGAAGATCGAGACGCGCCTCAATGGCGTGGTGGTCCAGTCCGCGAATACCAGCGATCTGGTTTTCCCGCTTGCCGACCTGATCTTCTATCTCAGCGAGGCGATCACGCTGGAGCCTGGCGACCTGATCATTACCGGAACGCCGGCTGGGGTCGGATTTGCCCGCAAGCCGCCGCTCTTCATGAAGGATGGCGACATTTGCGAGGTCGAGATCGAAGGGCTCGGCGTGCTCCGGAATCCGGTGCGCGACGAGGTCGCTGTGGCGAGCGCAGCCTAGCCGCGCCGCCGCGTCGCACTGAACCCAAGCAAGAACAAGAATAGCCCAAAAGAAATGGACTGAACGAGGGAGTTTACGCTCATGACGCCGCTGGTTACCCGCCAGAGCTACATGGCCTTGAATGTCGAGGATCTGGATGCATGCGTAAGGGATGCAGAAAGCGTCCTTGGGTTGCGCATCGTCGACTACCATGACGGGCGCGCCGTGTTGACGGCGACAGGCCGTCGCGCGGAGTTGATGTTGCATCAGGCTTCCGGCAACGCAGCGCGGACGGTGGGCCTCGAGGCACTGGATGGCGATGCCGTCGAGGCCGCGGCCTCGCGCGCCTCAGCGGTTGGACTTGCGGTCTTGTCCCGCGAGCCGTCGCTGCCATGCATCGAGCGCTCGGTCACCTTCACGACCAGCGATGGCCATGTCTTCGAAGTTCATACTCCGATGCCGGCGGACCAGCCACGGCGCTACGCCGGGGCCGGGATTCACCCGCGCGGCATTTGTCACGTCAATCTGACGTCTCCCGATCCCTGGCGGATCTACGGTGAATTGCACGAGACCCTTGGTCTCAAGATTTCGGAGCGCACCTCGGGATGTGAACTGGTCTGGCTTCGCGCTGCCGACGGACGGCATCACACGGTCGGGATCGTCAAGGGGGCTCGACCGGGCATCCATCATTACGCCTGGGAATTTGCCCAGTTCACCGATTTCATGCGGCTCGGCGACGTGCTCGACGCATTGGACCGCGTTGTAGTCTGKGGGCCCGGGCGTCACGGCGCGGGCKACAATCTCTTCGCCTATTATCTCGATCCGGCAGGTTTCATGGTGGAGTGTTCGTCGGAGATGKAAGTMATCGCGAACGATACMGGGTATGAGCCGAAGGTTGCCGATATCGATGCGGACCTGACCAATATCAAGGTCGTGAACCGTTGGGGCGCGCCGCCGCCGCGCCCATGGATCCAGCACCACACCGATTTCGCTGTCTTCGACGGGCACGGTTCCGCGCGCGGCTGAATCGTCCGGCGCTACTGCGGAGGTCAAGTCCGCAGCAGCGGCTCTCGGGAACATCCTGAGATGGGAGAGAGATGTGCTGCTTTCCGGAAAAGTCATCGTCGTCACCGGAGCGGAATCCGGCATCGGCCGGGCCATAGCAGAGGCCTGTGCAGAGCAGGGGGCGAGCCTCATCGTAGCGGGGCTCGACAAGAGCAAACTCGCGGACGTGGCGGCAGCGCTTGGGAGCGCGGGGCGTGATGCTCTGGCTGTCGCAACCGATATCAGAGAGGCGGTGGCCGTCAGCCGATTGTTTTCTGCGGCGGTCKAGCGCTTCKGGCGCATCGATGCTGCCGTGGCGAATGCCGGCATCATCGGCGCGCGAAAACCGGCTGCGGAACTCACGCTGGAGGACTGGCAGCAGGTTCTCGACGTCAATCTCACCGGAACCTTCCTGACGGTTCTGGAGGCCGCACGCGTGATGGTGAGGCAAGGCGGGGGCGGGTCCATCATTGCGACCGGATCGTCGACCGCCCTGCGGCCGGTGTCTGGCCTCTTGCCCTATGTTGCGAGCAAGGGCGGCGTTCACGCGCTGATGCAAGGCCTCGCGCTGGAACTGGCGCCGCACCGGATCCGGGTCAACACGCTCGTCCCGGGCACGACGGCGACGGATGCCACGCGTGCCATGCCCGGCTATCTCGATCAGGTGGCGAAGAGCCTGCCGATGGGCGAGGTCGTCGATGTGCAGGAACTCGGGCGCTATGTCGCCTTTGCCCTGAGCGATCAGCTTCCACATCTGACCGGAGCGCATCTCAAGATCGATGCCGGCCGGACGATCTGAAGGCCCGGACTCTGAGAATCCAAGTCTCTGAAGATCCAGACCGGCATTGCCCGAAACCATTCGAGGATACGTTCATGACCGACCCGACGATCCGCGCAATCGAGCAACTGGAGAAGCGGCGCTATGACGCCATGCTGCAGGCGGATCTCACCGTGCTTGGTGACATGCTCTCCGACAGCCTCGCCTATACGCATTCCAACGCAGCGCGCGACGACAAGGAAAGCTACCTGCAGAAGGTCGGCGCGAAGTTCTTCGACTATCACGCGATTTCCAACGAGGATCAGGAGATCAAGGTCTTTGGGGATGTCGCATTGGTGACCGGCGTCATGAAGGCGGAGGTCACGGTCAACGGCACCGCGAAATCTCTGAACAATCGCTACCTTGCCGTATGGCTCCGAGAAGCTGGAGAATGGCGCTTCGTGGCCTATGCACCGACGCCGGTTTCGTAGCTGGCGCTGGCCGTGTGGCTGAAACGGTGCCGAAGCCCTTTCGCTAAGGGGTGATGGTTCGCTATCATCGAACAATGGCTTGGCGTTTCGACGATGTGCTGACCTTCCTCAAGGTGGTGGAAGCCGGGGGAATTACGGCTGCGGCGAGTGAGCTGAAGCTGTCGAAATCCGTGGTCAGCAAACGCATCAGCGATCTCGAAGAGGCGCTCGGCGTCGCGCTCCTCCACCGCTCGACCCGCAGCGTCACGCCGACCGAACAGGGTTCCTTGTTCCACGACCATATGCGCGACGCGCTGCGCAGCATCGATGAAGCCGTGGAGGTGGTGACCGACCGTACGGGCCCGCTGAAGGGGCGCTTGCGGGTGACGGCACCGATGAGCTTTGCGACATTGCATCTTGGTCCGATGCTGGCTGATTTCGCGCGGCTCCACCCTGGCGTCGAATTCGCGATCGACCTTGACGATCGCATGCTGGATCTGGTTGCGGGCGGTTATGACCTCGCGATCCGCATCGGGCGGTTGCCGGATTCCTCACTTATCGCGCGAAAGCTGTGCCAGAGCCGGCGCATCGTCTGCTGCAGCCCCGCATATGCCCGGGAGACGGCGCTGCCGAGGTCCATCGACGAGATCTCGGCTCATAACTGCATCGACTACGCCAATGCCCATGCCAGCCGGCTCTGGCAGTTCCTCCCCATCGCTCCGGACATGCGCCCGCGCACAGTGGTGACACGCAGCCATCTCGTCACCAATAATGGCGAGGTCATGCGCGATCTGGCGATTGCTGGCCTCGGCCTTGCGGTCCTGCCCCTGTTCATTGCGGCCGATGCTGTTCGCGCGGGGCGGCTGATCCATGTCCTGCCCGATGACGAGGCGCTGCCGGATACGATCTACGCAGTCTATCCGCCGACGCGCCATCTGTCGCACCGCGTCCGGACACTTGTGGACTACCTGAGCAAGCGGCTGGCGAACGGTGTGCCCTGGACGATCCCAAGCGATCAGGGCTCGGCCAGCTGACGCCCTTAGATCATCGGACCGGATATCGTATCCGGTTCGATGATCTAACCCTTTGTGTTTGCATCGGCTTTCCCGAAGACCGCAATCCACTTTTCGGGCCGATGCTTTAGAATTCCCGGCCGAGCCAGCGATCGAGTGACAGCCGGCCACCGCCATGCACCGACATCAGGGCGAAGGTCCCGAGCCAGACCACGGTCAGGTGATAGCCGGTGCCGCGCGGGATCATGACCATCACGAGGATCACCACGAGCTGGATGAACAGCATGAAAGCGAGCGGTCTGGTGAGAAGGCCGATCGCGATGGCGAGACCTCCGAGCAATTCCAGACCGCTGGTGAAATATGCGAGCGGCACGGCCGGCTCCAGACCGAGCCGTTGAAACAGTTCGATGTCGCGGGTCATGCCGTCACCGAACAGCTTGGTCCAGCCGAATGTCGCCATGATCAGCCCGGACGTGGCGCGCATTGCCGCATAGGCCAGAGGTTCCAGAGCGGCGTAGAGGGGCGCCAATTTCGGGATGATAGCGCGCTGCTTATCCAGGTTTTCAGCCATGACGGGGATCCAGATTGCGGAACGTGGGTGATCGATCGGTCGAGTGGGGCGACGCATCGGCGATGCGGCGCAGCGGCCTGTTGCGTTCGGGGCGAGGAAGAGCGGAAGCGGCGCCGGGACGCGTCTTCGCCGGCCGTGTGAGCTGGAACGCAGCAAACGCGGCTAAGGCATCGTCCCGAGCTCTTCACGCGATGCGGTTCAGGAAGCAGGCGATCTCGGTGCGTTCAACATTGGCGGCGCCATGGTCCTGGAAGTGCCGGATATGGTCCCCTTCGTTGTGATGCTTGTCCCGGGCTTCGGTGCTCGCCCAGTGTTCAACGAAGACGAAGCGGCGCGGATCATTCTGGTCGACGAAGAGATCGTACCGCAGACTGCCTTCTTCCCGGCGTGAGGGCTCGACGACATTGGTCAGGTCGCGGCGTAGGTCCGCCTCCTTGCCGTCCTTCGCGTAGAGAGAAACAACGATGAAGAGCTCGCCCATTCTGCCGATCCTCCACGGTGGGCAGGTCAAATCAGAGAAGCGCCCTGCGGCTCCCGCCGGCGGGCCGTTGCCCTGATCGATCCCAGGTTCTCATCCGGATCGATGCAGCACGCTCCCGACGACAGGAGCCGGAACCTGCGTCATTCGAGCCCGAGTGAGACACTCCAGCCTGGATCACGTCACGGCGCCGGCGGCTTTGTCCCGACTTACTCGGTCCGATCGTAGGAGAACTGGATGCCGGCCGTGCCGCCGGTCTCGATGAACAGGTTGATGAAGGCTGGAACGGTCTCCTTGCGGGCCCAATCGCGCTGCAATTCGCAGAAGAGCTGCGGCACGCTGATCATCTTGCCGCCCGCCTGCTCGATCCGCCGCAAGCCCGCCTCATGCGCCGCAACCGAAGTGCCGCCGACAGCATCGGCGACGACATAGACCTCGTAGCCGGAGACGAGTGCGTCGATCGCCGGGAAGGTCAGGCAGGCCTCGGTCCAGAGCGCCGTCATGATCAGTTTCTTGCGCCCGGTCGCTTCGATCGCCTGGCGGAATTCGACATCCTCCCAGGAATTGATTGTGGTGCGATCGATGGTTGGAATGCCCTTCAGGGCCTTCTGGACCTGCGGGATCGGCGGCTTGTTGAGGCCGGTCTTCACATTCACCGTCGAGTGGACGATCGGCAGCCCATAAGCGACGGCCGCCTTCGCGGCACCGACGATGTTGTTGATCATCAACTGTCGGTCCATCGAGGCGATCGAGTTCACCTGAACCGGCTGATAGTCGATGATGATGAAGGCCGAATTCTGCGGCGTCAGCAGGTGATCCTTGCGCGGGTCGCGAATGGCTTCGCTTGTCATGACGTCATCCTCGCTGTTGCTTTGGCACGCTKACCGGTGCCTTGACGGTGGCGCAGCCGCGCCGGGCGCCCGCGACATCGTCGCCTCAGGGTCCGAACGGGCAGGTCAGCCTAGCACCGCGATTCAGCCCCGGAAGCGTACCGCTCCCGAACTCTGTGTTCTTTCTGGTCGAACAATGGTGCTGTGCATGACCTCGCCATCCCCCACGGTGAGGCTCATAATCGCTGCCCGGAAACTCAGGGCCGATGATACAGCGGCGATCGATCCCGATTCCGCTTGGTCCGTGCGCAAGGGAGACGCCGATGAGCTGGCTACCGACGGAAGACCCCATCACGGGCGATCGAAAATCCTGCGATGCACTCGAACTTGTCGTCGTTCCGCGCGTGCGCGACCTCGGCGGCTTCAATGTCCGGCGTGCGCTGCCACATGGAAGGCGCCAGATGGTCGGCCCTTTCATCTTCTTCGATCATTTCGGGCCGGTGCAGTTCATCGCCGGTCATGGCATGGATGTCAGGCCTCACCCTCATATCGGCCTCGCAACAGTGTCCTACCTGTTCGATGGACGCATCATGCACCGGGACAGCGAAGGCAATGTGCAGGAGATCAGCCCGGGCGCCATGAATCTGATGACGGCGGGACGGGGCATTTCCCATTCCGAGCGCACGCCTGAAACCGATCGCGACGGGACCCACACGATGCTCGGGCTGCAAAGCTGGATTGCGCTTCCTGTCGCGCAGGAGGAGATCGCTCCCTCCTTCCAACATTATGGCGCGACGGATCTGCCGACCATCCAGGACCAGGGCGTGAAGGCGCGGATCATCGCCGGTTCCGCCTTCGGCAAGGCGGCGCCCGTCAGCATGGCCTCTGAGTGGTTCTATGTCGAAGTATCGCTTGGCGCAGGCATGAGCGTTCCGCTCGACGCCGATCATGAGGAGCGTGCGATCTATGTCGTCAGCGGCGAGATCGATATCGCGGGCGACCTGTTCGAAGGCCCGCGCCTGTTGATCTTCAAGCCGGGCGACCGGATCACGGTCCGCGCGACCCAGCCGACGACAATGATGTTCCTGGGTGGCGCTGCGCTCGAAGGTCCCCGTTACATCTGGTGGAACTTCGTGTCATCGAGCAAGGAGCGCATCGAGCAGGCCAAGGAAGATTGGAAGCAGGGGCGTTTCGGGCATGTGCCCGATGAGAGCGAATTCATTCCTCTTCCGGAATAGCCAGGCAGTTCGCAGCGGGCGCGCGGGCGGTTCCCAGCCTGCTTTCAGCCGTCGATGATATCGTCATATTCGGGATGCCTGCTGGCCCAACCCGCCATGAAGGAGCAGCGGAGGACGATCTTTCGCCCACTGGCACGGATGAGATCGAAGGTCCCCTTCGCCAGCCTGGAGCCGATGCCCTGACCTGAAAGCTCCTGCGGTACTTCCGTGTGGGTCAGCACGACACGGTTTGCGTCGAGCCGATAATAGGCCAGGGCCAAGCCTCCATCGACCGCCAGTTCGAAGCGGTTCAGGTCCGGGCGGTCGATGACKATGCCATCCATGGCTTTCTTCCCTCCTTGTCGGTTCACGCAAGTTCGAGGCTGCTCCCTTCCCGGTCACCGGGAACGGAGCAATCCGAACAGGCTGCGGATTTGACGATGTCCGCCTCCCATTGCCAAGGCGAGGAGAAGCCCCCCGAACAGGCCGGCATTCTGGAGAAAGATCACGCTCTGGGGCAGGGGGATCGGGCCCGTATCATTCCAGGGGGCATGAGCAACCACGGTMGCCATCGCGGTAAATCCCGCGAGCAGTCCCGCACCGATCCAACTCGTCCGTGGCCAGACCAGCAGGGCTGATCCGCCCAGCTGCGTCACGATGACGGCGGCCGCCATGAGGGTCGGTAGCGGCAATCCATTATGGGCCATTTCCTGTACTGCGCCGCCAAAGTCGAACAGCTTGCTGAGACCGCTGAAGACGAAGCCTCCGGCCAGCAGCATKCGGGCGAGCAGATATCCGGAATGATGTGTCTCGACCTCGGGCGAAGCCCGGTCGCTGGACGAAGTCGGCACTCGAATAGACATGGGTGTTCTCTCCCTGGGGGATTACAAGAGCTTTCCGGGCAGCATGGTCTTGCGGAAGCCAAATGCGATCAGGATCGATGCGAGCATCAGGATGCCGAGCAGCAGGAACGCGTCGCGATAGGCCAGGACGAAGGCTTCCCGTTGCAGCGTGCGGGCGATGAGGGCGGTAGCTGCCCGCGTCGCTTCGATCTCGGGCAGGCGCGACGAGAACATCTGCGACAGCGTCTCGATCCGCTGCGTGGCCTGGATGCTTGCGGTCGTGACATGCTGGCCGAGCAGGTTCGAATGCACCTGTTCCTGAACCCGGACGAAGGTGCCAACGGCGGCCACGCCAACCGCCGAGCCGACCGTGCGCAGGATGTGAACAAGCGATGCGATCCAGGGAATTTCGCGCAGCGAGATGTCTTCGGTGATCAGGACCATGATCGGAATGGCCAGGAATGGCGCGGCGCTCGACTGCACGACAAGGGGAACGAGAACCTGGCTCGCGTTCCACTGGCTGGTCAGGCCTGCCATCATCAGGAGGCCGACGCCCTGCAGCGCGGCGCCGAAGACAAGCAGGCGGCGCGGATCGACCCTGTAGCAGAGGCTGGCGACGAGCGGCATAAGGAGCAGCTGCGGCAAGGCGGAGGCCAGGAACACGCTGCCGCTCTCGAGCGCCCTGTAGCCCTGCACCCGGGCGAAATATTGCGGCAGCACGAGAGCTGATGACATCACCGCGATGCGCGTCAGGAACATCATGAACAGGCCGAGCCCGGTGTTGCGCCGCCAGAGCAGGCGGGGATCGACCAGCGGATCGTGATGCAGGAGCGCGTGGACCAGGGCGCCGCCGAGGAGAAGCGTGGCCGAGGCCGCCAGTCCGGTAATAAGCCCCGAGGCGAACCAGTCGAGGCGGTTTCCCTGATCAAGCGCAGTGACAAGAGCCGCCAGCCCGAGTGAAAGCGCGATCAGGCTGAAACCGTCAGGCCTTCGAAAGCGCATGTACTTGATCGGATCGCGGGTCAGGCCATAGGACCCGGCGAACAGCGTCAATGTTCCCGGCAGCACGTTCAGCCAGAACAGGTACTGCMAGGTGAAGTGGTCCATCACCCAAGCTTCGATCGACACCGAGAGGCTCGGTGTGAAGGCTGAGATCAACGCATAGAAGGAGAGGCCATACAGGCGCATGGGCTGAGGCAGATGACGCATCGTCACCGCATAGGCCATCGGGATCAGGACGCCGGCACTGAGCCCGCGCAAGGCCTGGAACATCAGCAGGACAGTGAGTGACGGGCTGAACGGCGCGGCCAACGAGAAGAGCGTGAAGAGCAGGGAACCGAGGAGCACGCCGCGGGCCGGGGACAGGATCCCGCGTAGCCAGACCGCAGCTGGGATAGCGGCAACCTCCGCCGTAATGTAGGCGGTCGTGATCCAGGAGCCTTCATCGGCTCCGATCCCGAGCGCGCCCCGAATGTCGGCGAGGCCGATTTCAGTCAAGCGCGCATTCACGAGTGCGGTGAACGTGCCGAGCAAGACCGCCGCGACACCGACCAGTGCGCGCAGGCTCGGTGCGGCCGCGATTGGACGCGCAGGGGCTGCGGGATGGATTGCGGTCGCCATGATCGAGCCTCCCGAGGTTGCGGGTTCAGCGTTGAGCCTGTTCCGGCGCCAACCGGTCGGTGTGGATCGTCGTGACGACCGACATTCCGGGACGCAGCAGCCCCTCCAGTTCCGGAGTGGAGTCGAGCGCGATCCGAACTCCGATACGCTGGGCGACCTTGGTGAAATTGCCGGTTGCGTTATCCGCCGGCAGCAAGCTGAACTCCGCGCCGCTGGCGGGCGACAGACGCTCGACGCGGCCGGTCAGGGCGCGGCCAGGGAAGGCATCGATCGTCACGCTGACGGCTTGGCCTGGCCGGACCTGCGAAAGCTGGGTTTCCTTGTAATTGGCCACGACATGCACCCGTGGCAGCGGCACGATCGAGATGAGCTGCGACCCTGTGCGGACATATTGCCCTTCGCGGACCGAACTCGCGTTGGTGATGCCGTCGATCGGGGCAGAGATCCGCGTGTAGCCGAGATCGACGCGCGCAAGGTCGAGAGCCGCGCGCCGGCTTTGCAGTTCGGCTCGAGCCTGCTGATCCTGGGTTCCAAGCACCGCGAGCTGTTGCCGCTGAACTGCGATTTCAGCCCGCTTCTCCAATAGTCGCGCATCGAAGCGCTTCGTATCGGCTACGGCGAGTTCGAGCCGCTGTGCCGTCGTCCAGCCGTCGCGTGTCAACGCCTCCTGCCGACCGCGTTCCTGAACGGCACGGTCGCGATCAGCCAGGATGGCCGCGATGCCGGCTTCTGTCTGAGCGATGACATAATGCTGCAGCTCGGTCCGGCTTTCGGTATTGCGCAAGGCGGCATCGGCTGCTGCGACGCCGGCTTCTGCCTGTCTGACGCGCGCCGCGTGTTCCGTGTCTTCGATCTCGAACAGTGCGTCACCCGCCTTTACCGGCTGAAAGTCCGCGACCACGACCCGGGTGACCCGGCCCCCGGTTTGCACGCTGACCGGAACGGTGTCGGCTCGAAGATAAGCGTTGTCGGTCGTCTGGTCGGTAAGCCCCGCGATCCAGTGTCCCCATCCCAGCGGGATGACGATGGCAAGCCCGACGCCTCCCACCAGCACGGAGGTGCGGGCGAGGTTGATCAGCGCGCGGCGCGGCTTTCTCTTGTGCTGTGCCGGTTGTTCGCTTGTCTTTGCGGCGGGGCCTTCTGCCGGGCGAAGGCGGGCGACTGCAGCGCTCATGTCGATGTTCCTCACCGGCCAATCTGATCTGCCGGGTGCGGCCCGAATATGGGATCTCAGGGCTTATGATTGAAATGAAACTATGCCATTTGAAGAATGAGTGCTGCTCATATGGCTTCCCCTCGATGAGAGCGGGGCACCTCGTGAGACGAAGGGAGCTGCGGAGCGCTTCGGCTGCCGGCTGTGGTCGCAAGGCAGGCGGCCAGGCTGTCTGGCGAAGGGACGAAGATGAAACCTGCCATTCACAAGCTGCGTGCCGAGGCGGTTTCCCCTGGCGAGCTCGGTTCCGGGGGCAGCTGGCGGTCCGGTCGCGAAGGAGCGCGAGCAAGAGCTCCCCGGTTCTCAATTGGATAAAGCTCGGCCAATGAGCATCCTTCACAAGCTTGATTTGAATCTCATCCGCGTCTTCGATGCGGTCATGGAAGAGCGAGGCGCCTMCCGCGCCGCTGCTCGCCTGGGTTTGACCCAATCAGCCGTCAGTCATTCCCTGAACAAGCTGCGGCGGATCCTCGACGACGAATTGTTMGTACGCGGCCCCGGCAGAATGCACCCGACGCCGCGCGCTGAAGAGTTGGCACAGCCGATCAAGAGCGCACTTCGTCAGATCGAGGCGGCGTTTCACGGGCCTGTATTCGAACCGGGCTCATCTGAGACGCGCTTCGTCATTGCTACATCCGACTATGTCATCGGCGCCCTGATGCCGCCCGTTCTTTCAAAACTGGGACGGATCGGGCCTGGCCTGCGGTTCTGGCTGCGCCCGTTCAATGATCTCAACCTCGTGGAAGAACTCGATCGCGGAACCCTGCATCTCGTCATTGGAGCGTTCGGGCGCGTCCCGTCCCGCCTTGTCATGGAGCCTCTTTTCACAGGACCGAATGTCTGGGTCATGCGGAGAGGGCATCCTGCTGCGACCGGCACCTTTGGTGTGGAGGAACTGGCGGAATTCCCGCATCTCGACATTCTCATCGCCGGCCAAGGCGCAATGACTGCGGGCGGAACAATCGACCAGGAGGGCCTCGAACGGGCCTATGTCAGCAGCAATCCGCTCCAGCTCGAAGCGCTGATGGCGGAGCGTGGCCTGACACGCAAGGTCGGGGCGGTTGTGTCTCATATTCTCACGGTGCCCCCGATTATCGCTGCCACCGACATGATTGCGTTCGTCCCCAAGCAATTGGCGGAGCAGAATCCGGGGCTTGAATTCCGTGATCCGCCCTATCCAAGCCCGGCGCTTCAGATCTCGATGCTGTCCCACCGCACGATGGGAGCACACCCATCGGTTGCCTGGTTGCGGCAGGAATTGGTCCGGGAGCTTGCGAGCCTGTCGGGCTAGGTGTCGAAGCTATGAAGGTTGTTCATCCGGGCCGGTGCTGAGAGGCTGGGGTTGCGAAGCTCCAACGCCTGCGCCGGAGGTGCCCGGATGAACGTTCATCAGAATGCCCGTTTGACGCCTTGCGGTCGAGCCCTGCTGGCAGAGCGGGTCGAAGGGGGCTGGTCGGTCAAGGCGGCGGCACTGGCGGCGGGCGTCTCGGGCCGCACGGCCCATGCCTGGCTTCGCCGGCACCGGCAGGGCGGCGCGCGCAGGTTTCACGACCGCAGTTCAGCCCCGCATCACTGTCCGCATGCAACGCCTGTGCAGCGTGTTGCCGAGATCGAGGCGCTGAGGCGTCGCCGGCTGAGCGGCCCGCAGATTGCGGCTGCGCTCGGCATGCCGCGCTCAACCGTGGGAGCGAT
>NZ_JBFTKP010000051.1:0-35632 GCF_056396005.1 Allobosea sp. 05T439
GCTGGATCCTGTGTTTGCTATGGCTGGGAGCGATCCCGTTGACGGTGGAAACCATCTGGATCAGCTTACTGCTGACGTCGGCGATCTGCCGGCGCGATGAGACCTGTTGGCCAAAGCCCAAAGCTGCTTCCCGACATAGGACGTTGTCGCTGACGATCATCTTTGGCCTGCCACGCTCGGCGATCACATGGTCKAGTTCGCGTGCGACCCTGGGGGCGGCGTCGGCCGGCGGATTGTTTGAGACGATAGCTGTCTCCGTTCATGGCCAAGATGCTGACGTGATGGGTGAGCCGGTCGAGCAGTGCGCCGGTGAGACGCTCCGATCCCAGGACCGAAGTCCAGTCCACGAAGGGCAGGTTCGAGGTGACGATGGTCGAGCCGCGCTCGTAGCGTTGGGGGAACGTCTCGAACAAAAGCTCGGCACCAGTCGGCGACGATCGCAGGAGGCTCGGCAACGCCTAGCTGGGCAAGCTGCTTCATGCGGCCTCCGCCACACGGTCGTTGAGCGGAAACTGCGAGACCCATCCTGCCCAGGCCTTCACGAATTGGATGAATGCATCCTCCGTCGTGACAAGCACCCGGTAGGTCTGTCTCTGCTCCAGCCGCTCGTCCTCGTAGCGCGACAGGAAGGCCATGTAGACCATCACGTTGCCGGCGATCTCGCGGCCGTCCTTGTCGAGGTATATTATATTGCCGTGCGCCAGCGCATTGCGCAGGACGCGGATCACCTGACTGGCGTGGCGTTGCGCAATCGTGTTCGCCTCCGTCGCCAGGGGATGTCGGCCGTGCTCGTCCCGCCAGCGATTTACGTCGTCAACTGCCGCCATGATTCGCGACTGACGCCAAGCATTCGCATCCGGGCTTTTGGGCCAAAACGGGGCTTCAAGGAATTTTACCTTGTCCAAGCGCTTCAGGTGTGTGGCCAAGTCGTGATCCTGCTCCTCCCTGTGCAAGAAGTGCGAGGCGTTCATTCGTTCATAGGGGATTGTCAGGACGGCCGCCGCGGCGAGCAGTCCGAATGATCCAAGCAGCTCGCGTTTGCGCGCCTGATCCTCGAGGAGGCGGATCAGCTCCAACGCGCGTTGCGGATATTCGATTGCGAACCGAGCTGGCACCCCCATAGATGTCCCCCTTCAGACACTTGATAACTGAGGTTATCAAGCATTCCGCGAATCAACGAAGGTTTGCTTTTCGACCGCAATCCAGCGTCCACATGCTTGCTGGGCTCGAGGCTCGCCCACGATCTCGATCGATCACACGGACCATATCATCGAAGCGACTCCAGCGAGCGCGGCGAGCGCCAGCCCTGTCGCGACGTTGACACGAACGGGCCGATACGCACTTTGACATCCGTGCCGGCACCTGTTCCGGGAAAGCTGTTGGCGGCCCGAATGGAGCTCGACGCCAGCCACAGCAGAAAGCCGGCACCGGCGAATTCCAATGGCAGACGCAGCGCCGGAATCGAGAAAGCGAGCTCGGGCTTACCCCTTGCGCACATTCGCGAAGTCTGATTTCGAGCTGCACGTAACGGTGTGGATCGTTCAACTTGGGGGTGTGAGTGGCAATTACTTCCTTAGTGCCGACGATCGAGTGCCTGGCGGACGAAACCGTACTGATCCAAGCCTGGAGGAAAGCGTCCAACTACATCCGCTACCACAACTGGTTTTCGGACACCCTTGAGCTCGACCTCACCGCCGTCAACCTCAGGGATTTCATCTCGGACATCTCCCGTCAGATAAAATCCGGTCGCGCCCGTCATTCGGAGCCGATCCGAATGGTGCCGGCACCGAAAAGCCAGGCATGGCGCGTCGAGAAGGATGGCCGCTGGAATCCCGTCGGCGCGAACGGTGCATCGGTGAAAATTCGCCCGCTCGCTCACGTGAGCCTGCGAGATCAGGTGATAGCGACGGCCTTGATGATGTGCTTGGCCGACCGGGCTGAGACACGCCAAGGCGATCCCACCACCCTATTGATCAGTCCCAACATCGGTTCGATCGTCTCATACGGCAACCGGCTACTTTGCGACTACCATGAAGGATTCGCCAAGCATCGATGGGGATCTTCTACGCTCTATCGCGGGTTCTACGAGGACTACCAGATGTTTCTGGCTAGACCTGAAACAATGGCGGAAGCGATCCACGGGCGCGGTCCCAAAACGCTKGTGGTGCAGTCCGACCTGAAGCAGTTTTATGACCGCGTTACCGACGAGCTTCTGCACGACGCGATACGTGGGCTCCAGCATCCGGCCGACGATCTGGACTTCTTCGATCTGGCCACCAGCTTCCTATCATGGAGCTGGGCGGGCGCAGACCGGGATGAAGCAAAAATCTACGCCAAGCAGTCCGGTATGCCGGACTTCAGCAGGATCTTCCTCCCCCAGGGGCTCGTCGCAGCCGGCTTCTTCGCCAACATCGCTCTTTCGAAATTCGATCAGCAGATGCGGGACCAGATCGGCCTCKACATTCTGCCGGACATCAAACTTCACGACGCGGCTCGTTACGTGGACGATCTCCGCTTTGTGCTTACGGCGCCGACGACCGCGAATACCGAGCAGCTTCGGATTGATGTCGTCGGATGGATTGCGGGCTGCCTGGATCGATCCGCGCCTGGCCTCAGCCCGTCGGAAGAGAAGACTCAAGTGTCACCATTCCGCGCGGACGAAAGGCCTCTGGTTCAGCAGAGCAAGCGGATGGCACGCATCCAAGCCGCGATCTCAGGCGGGTTCGACCCCATCGCGGGTGGGGAAATCCTCGATTCTGTCCTCGGCCTGATCCGTGCGCAGGAGCGCTTGGCGAAAGCCGAATCGATCAATCCGTATGATCCGTTCCGCCCCATTCCCGACGTGCGCGACTCAACCGTCGACCGCTTCGTCGCGGGACGCTTCCGCAAGACCTATCGCTCGCTTCGTCCTCAGCTTTGGCAGACCACCGAAGAGCAAACGCAGCAGGGTAGCGACGAGTTTTATAGTCAGTTCAAAGGCGTTCGCACCCGGGAGGAGCTGGACGATGAGACGCGCGCCTTCGCATTGGAGCTGATCTCCAAGTGGAGCAACGATCCGTCGAACGTTCGCCTGTTGCGGATCGCTCTGGATCTCTGGCCCGCACCTGACCTTCTTGAGCGCGTTCTTGGATTGCTGCAACGCTTCACTAGGAAGGGTGGGCCGCGCAAGGCGCCACGCCGGATCGCTTGGTACTGCCTTTCGGAAATTCTTAGGGCCGGCGCCGTCGAGACCGGTTTCGTGGAAGATGACGAACAGTTGCCGTCCGCGGTGGGTGTCGACGGTTACCGACGCGTTCTTCGCGAGGAGGCTTTGAGAATTGCGAAGACGACCGAAACGCGCCTTCCCTGGTATCTCAAGCAGCAAGCCTACCTATTGCTGGCGACCGCCCCTCCTTCGCTCGATGAGTTGCCCTCGCTTAAGCGCAGGGATCGTTGGCCGTACGCTCGGCTTCTGCGCTTCCTCAACGGCGATCCGAAGAGTTTGGTGGCCGAGGAGTTCGCGACCTACGCTGTGTTGGCGCGCCGCTCCTTCCTGGACGAAAAGCGTGCGGCAAGCCTTGTGGGGCGTCAATTGGGACCGGCGCGGCTAAATGGGATCGCCTCGCTCGATCCCAACTTCGCGGCCGAGCTTGTCGAGCGGACCGGCAAGGCTTCATCTCTTACGCCACGAGCCAAAGCGGACTTGGGCATTGGCGATCAATCAGCCGCCAAATCCAACACGCTCGCCCAGATTGTGCTGGCACCCGAGACGCGCCACACACTGCGCACAGAGCGCGCTCTTCTGAGCTTTTCCTCCAAATTCCTGGAGGCGATCGCGAGCGGTGTGGAGACGGGCGCGATATCTCCCTCCGAGATCGCCTTGGAGGTGGCCCCTGGCCAACGCGAAGTTGATCAGTTGCAGATTAACCAACGCAATCTGGTCGGCGCCTCTATCTACGACCCACCAGGCTGGGCGCCGGCGACGTATCATTGGCGCTTCCAACTGGGCTTCCTGCTACGTTTCGTACTGACCGCTCAAGCCGACTTCAGCAGACCCGCTCGCGGACCTAGCTGGAAGGAAAAGCGGCAAATCTACCGACCGCCGAGCGGCCATTGGCACGAACGGATATATGGCTTCTTCAACGGCCATTCGGCCTTCGGCGATGACTGGCTCCCAATCTCCGATTGGATGGAAAAGTTGCTGTTCGGCCTACTGTGGTGGCCCGGTTGTGCCAGGCGGGCTCTCGACACGCCAGTGGCAGACACCTTGAGAGAAACGAAAGAAGCTATCGACGGGCGACTTGAGGTCATGCGTGGCCTGCAAGGGACCAGCGTATCGCTCGTCCCTCTACGGGCGCCGGGTGCATTTCAGCGGCATGGGAAGCCCCTGCGTGCATGCGTCGTACAAATGGCGTTTCCCTCATCGGCAGACTTTGATGAGACGGATCTCAGAATGTCGTCGACGCCTCGTCGGATCCGGCACCGTCGCCATCTGTCCGCCGCCCTCGCTGCAGTCCGAAGCTCCTTGGCGCTCCGCGAGACCCATAAGCGGATGGAAGGCCGCCTCGATTGGCTCATACTGCCCGAGCTGTCCGTGCACCCCGACGACGTTCAGACACACCTCGTCCCCTTCGCTCGGGCGCATAAGACGATCATTCTCGCTGGCCTGACCTATGAGGAGCTCTTCCCCGGCCAGCCGMTAGTGAATTCCGCGATCTGGGTTTTGCCGACCCAGGATCCAACACGAGGTGTGCAAATCCTAACTCGGCGGCAAGGCAAGCAGCACCTCGCGCCGGAAGAGAAAGGATACGAGAATAGCGGGCTTCTTCAGTMGTTTCGGCCTTGCCAATGGCTGATCGGATACGATTGGTCGGCTGATCAAACCATCGATCCGCTTTGGCTGACGGCGGCGATTTGCTTCGACGCAACCGATCTGCGCTTGGCAGCCGATTTGAAGAACAGATCGGATGTCTTCGCAATACCGGCTATGAACAGGGATGTTAACACGTTCGACAACATGGCCATCGCGTTACATTACCATATGCACCAAATGGTCGTCGTCGCGAACAATGGTCACTTTGGTGGAAGCAACGCGTATGCACCGTTCACGCGATCGTGGGACCGTCGAGTATTCCACATGCACGGTCAGCCGCAGGCCTCGATCGCGTTCTTCGAACTGGACGACATCGCCGCATTCAAGAACCGTGGCGCGAGCGGAGAGCCTTTCAAACCGCCACCGGCAGGCTAGATCGGGCATGGGAAGGGAATGAGCGACGTCACCGACATCGTTGTCGTTGGCGCGGGCGCTGCCGGCGTCGCCGCCATGCGTGTCCTGGCACGATCCAATCGCACGTCGTTATTGCTTGAGGCGTCCGCTCGCATTGGCGGGCGTGCCTGGACCGTCACGCCTAGATGCGGCCTCAACATCGATTTGGGCTGCGAGTGGCTGCATTCGGCTGACCGGAACCCATGGGTTGAAGTCGCCGTAGCGGCCGGTGCCTCTATCGATCGCCGCGAGGCTGCTTGGGGAAGGCAATACAAGGATCTTGATTTCGCTCCGGAGGAGCAAAAGGAGGCCCGGAAGCTCTTGAGAGCTTGGACGTCCGAGATGCGGGAACGATGCCCTCAAAGCGACAATGCTTGGGACGCCGTGTTGCAAGCCGAGGGCGGCGAGTGCTGGCGGCCGTATCTCGAACGGGTGGTCGGCGCTCTTAGCGGAAAGCCGCTGAAGAACGTCTCCGTGGCTGACTACATGACCTACCACGAGGCCAGCACGGAGACCGATTGGCGTCTTCCCGGTGGGTTCGGAAATCTTGTCGCGGCAATCCTGCCGCGAGACACAGTCACACAATTGGCGACCCCCGTGACGGCCATCGGGCTGGAACGGGATGCAGTGAAGCTGGAAACTTGGAGGGGGGCTGTCCGGGCACGTACCGTAATCCTGACCGTATCGACCAATGTGCTGACCTCGGCAGCTATCGCACTGCCGCCAGAGCTCGCGGAGTGGCAAGCGGCGGCAGCAGATCTGTCGCTTGGAACCAATGAGAAKGTATTCTTGGAGGTGCTATGTCCCGCAGCCTTCCAGCCCGAAACCCAGGTCGTTGGCAATCCTCGGTCTTCGCTCACGGGCGCCTATTACATCCGGCCGCTCGGAATGAACGTCATCGAGGGCTTCTACGGTGGGAACGCCGCATCCGAGATCACGCGTCAGGGCCCTGCTTACGCCTATGACTTTGCGATCGGGGAGTTGGTCCGCCTGTTCGGCCCCAGCGCGCGCTCCCATCTCCGCCCGCTAGTCGTCTCCGGGTGGGAATTGGACCCATGGATCCGAGGAAGTTACAGCTGTGCCTCGCCTGGTAAATCGAATGCCAGAACCAGCCTTGCTCGACCTTACGACGGCAGGATCTTTTTCGCTGGCGAGGCGACGCACCGCACGGCGTTTTCCACGATGCACGGCGCATTTTGCAGTGGGGAACGCGCGGCGACGGAGGCGCTGAATGCCTTGGCGATTTAGAAGGGCGCGGGCATCTCGTTGGACGTTCCGCGCTTGGACGATATAGACGCGTCGCCGCAGAGCGATCAGCAAATCGGTATTTTCGCTCGACTTGCGGCTTGCGCCGAAAGCCTGACCTCATGGTCACCAAGGATCGAAGGGGATAGGGTAGGTCCCAATGAGTGACCTCGACCTCGCCGCGATGGCCGCGGCCCTAGAAGGCAGCGGGCAATACCGTGTCCTGCGTAAATTGACCACGAGATCCCCGCGTCCCCATCCCGAAGGTGAGAAGCTTCGTACCGGCCTGTTCGTCGACGTCGAGACTACTGGGTTGGATTCTCGCCAAGACGAGATCATCGAGCTCGCGATGGTTCCGTTCCGATACGGTCTCAACGGCACGATCTACGAGGTTCTGGAGCCCTTTCACGGCTACCGACAACCCTCGCGTCCGATCTCGCCTCTGATCACGTCACTGACCGGAATCGATGATGCTACCGTCGCGGGTAAAAATATGGCTCCGGAGGATATCGCGAGGTTCGCCGCGCCGGCCGCTTTGGTCATCGCGCATAACGCCTCGTTCGATCGCCGCTTTCTAGAGCGATACAGCGAAGTTTTCCGAACCAAACCTTGGGCTTGCTCCATGAGCGAGATCGACTGGAACTCCGAAGGCTTTGAGGGAACCAAGCTCGCATATCTCGCAACGGAAGCCGGCTTCTTCTATGAGCGACACCGGGCAACCAGCGATTGTTTGGCGGCGATCGAGCTTCTCGCGATGCCCCTGCCCAAGAGCGGTACGACAGGTCTTATTCGGCTTCTCGAACGTGCCCGAACCCCCAACTGGCGCATCTGGGCGGAAGGCGCTCCCTTTTCGATGAAGGATGCACTCAAGGCTCGAGGATATAAATGGAACGGTGACGATAATGTACCGCCGCGCTGCTGGTTCACTGAAGTGGCCGATGCGGACAAGGATGCGGAACTGCGTTTCCTGCGCGACCACATATATGGGACCGACGTAGAGCCGTTGACACGCAGGATCGACGCTTACGACCGCTTCTCGGACCGCTGCTGAGGAGAAGCGGGCTTTCTTCGCTCGGGTAAGGAGCGCCTAGGGTGCCGCGTCCGTTTCTTTGAGGCTAGCGAAAACAACAGCGTTTGACGCTCGGGGGCCTAGTATAGCGATACGTGAGTGCGTTGATAGGTGCGGCATAGCCAGCCAGTCTCTGTTTGGTATTGTCGCGCCAAAAGCACTTTAGCCCCGACAAACCCCGAAGCTTCCATCATTGTTGTGGTTGAAAATCTCGCAAGCTGTCCCGAGCGCGAGTAGCGTCCAAAGCCGATCTGGCGTCGGGGCAAAGCCTTTGCTCGGGAGTGGACGCACCAGCATCCAGCCGTCACCTTCAAGACCTATGCGAAGCCGTTTCTTGCCATCACTGCCGCGTATGGCTGACCAGAAAACATGCTGTCCAATAATCCAACTCTCGACTATCTCCTTCAACAATGAGGGGAGTGGACGATCTGTCAGAGCTTCCAATCTCCGGACCATCGTGCCCATCGGCATCCGGTCTGGGCGCGACTCGATCGAGTTGAACACTCCTAGTGGCAATGCTGTATCTTTGAATGAATTCGTTACCGCTAGGATTACTGCAAAGGAGCGAAGGGCGAGACCCGGAATTTGTGGACGATCTTTAGATTGAGCCCGATGAATACGGGAAAGAAGGTCGACAACGCCTGCTTCTGTGTCACCCGCCGCCGCCGGCCAGCCCCTTTTACTGCCAAGCGCACTGACTCGATGCAGATAATCGCCGACAGTCATGCATTGCGAGTATATATCGTCATTCTCTATTGCGCATTCATGCATGCGGTTGACGATGTCATCGGTCGTTCGGGGCTGGCCGCGCTTTTCAGAGAGTAGCACCTCGACCCACAACATCATCGCCTCCGTCGCGAGGCGCTGAAGCTGCCGGGCCTGTAGATGACACAGCATCACAGCAGAATTTCTGATCTCAGCCTCGTCACCTTCGTAAGGGGTGACTTGCTCACAGGCGGCAAACCTTCGACGCAGCCCATCGATGTCGAGCCGGCCTTCCTTAGCAAGGATCGACCGGACAAGGTCGATCGTTGCTTTGCGTCGGCGCATGTCCTTTGCCGCACCCGCAACTCCGCCGATTTTGTGAAAAAGGTAACGAAAAACAGCCGTCTCCTCCGCGGTCGCTTTATGAACCGGAAGTGTGAGCGCCAGATTCTGTACTTCGTCCCTTCTAACCGTTGCGGATTCCGGACGTAGGAGGCGCTCAGGGAGGGCCGAGCAAACTATTGCGTCGATGGCATGGATGGCCGGCATAGCCTCAGAGGCCCAGCTGAACATGCCGCCTTCCTGTTTGAGGAAGCGTAGCGACTTGATCGAAGGGCCATACTCCGTGGGAGCCATAAAGCTCGTTCGCTCCTTCTTGTATCCCTCCCAAGCTGCTCCGGCGAAGGTGAATGCGTCCGCTCCATTCTGTGAAATAAGAAATTTCCTTACCGCCACGTGGCCCCGAAACGGCATCCCTGCCAACGAGTGGGACCATGCGTAGATCGCCTCGTAGCGCTCCACCAAGTCGTGCACTGCCTCCGGCGTCACGCCGTGCCTTGCCACATATTGTGAGGCTCGCCACCACGCCCACGCCATGAAAGTATAGGGTCTGATGTATTGAGTAACATTATTGATGCCCGGTACAGTGGCATCCATTAGATCGAGATTGAGCTGTCGTAGGCCGATCGGGTCGACTCCGCTTTCTTCCACCTTCAATCCGCTGACTATGCGGAAGCCTGGTGTCTCGTCTAACGAACGATCCAGTTCGTCAAGCCGCATTTCTGCCTCCGATCACAGGGACACGTCGATGATGACTCGGCTGCAAGATATGCCCTTGCAGGACGCAATGCGGTCCTTCCTCAGCCGTGAACGCTGCTCGGTCGCGAGGACTATGTTGCATCCCGGACAGGAGGCCGCTCCGGTTCTTCTAGACGTAATGTAGACAATCTTTCCAGGCCTCCCTGTGCCGTCCGCGGCCTTCTTGATCGCCATTCCCTCTTCAGCCGATACGCACTCCGGCAAAACGATGTTCGAGGCGCCAGCAAGGATCGCCCGCCTGAGCTCGTCTATGATGCCCCAATGCGTGGTAGAATTAGTGATGTTCGACCATGCCCGCTTCCATTCGTCAGCAGTCCCGCCTGGGTATATGCGCCGCTCCTCGAGCCCTTCTGAATAAGGTTCGAATAGCAACTTGAAATCGTCATCGAGAGCCCGGCCAAGCCATGACTGAAGAACGCCATGCATGCGGGGAGCGAGCGCGGGGTTTTCGATCACCATTCGTGCGGTGAGAATCGACATGCATTGATCAAGCAAGGTCGGATCGGTCTCCGTCGGGCGGGCGTCCGCGGCCGCCCGCATCCACTTCTCTATGAGGACTGAAAGCAGCTCGTCTGGTGCTTCTGTTCTCGGAACGATCTGGATCATCATGTCAAAGAGGATAAACAGACCCGGTACTCGGTTAGACCCTGGCGGGTGTTCGTCGAGCTTCTTGAACAAACGGTCGAATGCTGTCTCGACTAGTGGCTTCTGAAGCCTCTGACGTCGAGTAGGCTGCTTGTCCTTTTCGCCTTTCCCCCCGCGCTTTCGCGGAAGGGCAGCATCGTCTTCGTCATCGGAGGCGTCGTCATTGGATGCAGGCAAAGCCGTTGCAAAATGCCKAATAAGCGCTTCTATGAGAGCGTCGCCAGAATGGCCCGCACCCAATCCCGACCATTTCGACGCCATGTCTAAAGCGCTCGTCGCTCTTAGCGCGGCAAGATCGCCTTCGTAGAGGCGCATCATGCCCCGTCGGTCGTTCCTTCCGCCGCCCGATCGCTCCGCAGCATCGAAGAGTAATTTTGGGTCGCGCGCAAAATAGTCGAGGATGGCCCCAACGTCGTTCAAAGTGTCGAGGCCGCTCAAGATACGTCCGATGGCTCGCGCAATTGGGCCCCGCCGGGAAATGGCCTGGATGAGGTCGCGCAGAACAAGCCAGCCCCGAAGCTCTATTTCGCCGCGGATTAATATTACCTGTGCAGCCGAGCCAAGCGCGATCGGATCCATAGCGGGAGGGGGCTCGAAGCTAAATGAGCCTTTCTCGTCTACCCTAACAAGGCCAACACGCTGACGGCGCGTCCCCGCTGAAAGGAACGCCTCCCAGTCCTCGTCGATGGCTTCGCCGATTACGCGGCCGACGATCACTCCGCCGTTGTAGTCCGCCACCAATCCTGCACCGGGCGCTTCGGAGGGTTCCCTTTCAGCGGTAATCCTATTGTCGGCCCTCGATGTCTCGCGCCATCCGAAAGACAAAGCCAAATCAACCGGTCGAACGACAACGGCTTCGACGTTCTGGCCAAGTAGTGCCGGGGTCGTAGCATTTGCGCTGCCGGTTACAATGAGGCGTCCGCGCGCGCATTCGATGTCGTAGAGCTTGGAATGAAGTGACCTGCTGTCTTCGAAAAGCCCGCTGGACACAGATTTTACGTTGAAGCCGACGGCGGACGCGGCCACGAAGTCGAATATTGATGGCGCAACCGGGGGAACAGCGACAGCGACATCCTCGCACTCCAACCCCTCGGCGAGCGCCTTAACTCCGTGGTGTTTGGAGAAAAACGGTGACAAAACATTCAGGCGCCTGACTCCACCAAGCTCGTCCGTCATCTCCCTGATTTGGGGGATGAGCGAGCCATCCATCGTGTGGAGCATCCGGCTGCGTCCCTCACCGGGAGCCTGTGACGATCGGCTAGCGATCTCGATGAAGTGGTCAAGCCCGGGCGGCCTCAGACACGTCAGTCGGTTGCCGCGCATCGACTCATTAGAGATCGCCTCCAACATAGCCGCCATGTCGGCGAAGCACTGAGAATCCCTTCCGGGCCGAAGGACTTCCAAAACCTCATTGTTGTAGCCCCATCCGCCGAACGACAGGTTGCCGGATCCGACCGTTGCCCTGACGTTGCCCCCCTCGTCCGCAAGCAAGGATATTTTTGGATGGAAGACGCCGCCCAAGACTTTTATCGGAACGAGATCGTAGTCGCGCCCTACGCCTATCGCTCCGACATCAGAAAGTGAGGAAAGGTATCCTGACAGATCGGCGAGAACCTTAAAGTTCTTGAAGCTCCGGTTCACCGCGGCCAGCGGCACCGATTCAAGGAAAGAAAGGCTAAGGGAATAGGTCGTGAATAGCAGAGATGACCATTTGCCCGCCAATAATAGTTCGCGTGGTGAGAAATTCCTCTGTTCCAAGGCGAATCCTTTAGAGAGAAGTCTATCTTCACAATTTCTGGCGGTGCTAAATTAGATTCTGACATCTGCTCGGTGACGCCCGACGTCGCCAACTATTCTGGCTTGCGGATGTCGTTGATCCCATAACCACGCCTGTGCCCGCGGCAAAGGCGTTCCCACCTGTTCGATATCCAATCAGCACTGAGCGCAATTCCGATAGTATCCGGAGCGTTCGAACGTTAGGGGTGGCCGCAACAGGCAAAAGAAAAGGATTCTTAGCTCGGGGACTGCCATCAGATTTGACATGCGGCCGTTCGGGCCTGGCCCGTTGGGCTTGGATCACGGAATTTATTAGGGGAGTGAGAGACTTTGAGTGCCATTTCTTAGGCGATCTTTGAGGAATGGAAATTCCGTACCAGTTCAACTCTTCCTGCTGTGGGGAATACGAGCAGGCCCACTGGAACACCCGTCGTAGCGAGATAGTCCGTCACCTGAAGCCGGTAGCCGGCGACAGCCTTATCGTCCGGTGCGACATCGCTCTTCCAATCGATCACCAACGAGGGCGTGCCTCCGCTGAAAGCAATCGCATCGGCGATGCCAAATGTGACCGTGTCCGCTGTCTCATCTTCGGCGTAGGCGTAGACTTGGCACTCGGGGACGAGGGCAGCACGAACCGAAGCGACCTCCGGGATAGCAAGTCCGCGCAATACAGCATCGGCCAGTTCGTCCGGCGAGCTCCCCTCCATGGGGTCGTCGCTTGGCGTTTTACCGAGTTCCGTGATGAGGATTGCAGCCCTGGACACGAGCGCGCGCCTGTTCTCAGGCGTTTCGCCAGTCAGTACTTCCTCGAAGAGCTTATGCATGACGAGGCCTCGCTCGCGCCCGCCCTGGATGTCGAGAGGCTCCGCGGCTTCCTCCGAGTTAGCTCCATCACCGTTTCCAACCACTGATGGCTCGTCCGCGATGGGCTCAACCTTATCTGCGTCCTTGTGGCTGCTCGGCGCCTTCCAGATCAGTCCCTTCGAGACTGAGGCGATTGCGGCTGCCTCGCTGGCGAAAACCTCGCGCGAGTGAGTATTCGATGCTTGCGCACCTGTTGTGAAGACGGCGTCGGGATAAGCCGAGACATCGACAGGCGGAAGATCGCCGATCGTCAGCTCGACCACGCCGAGCCAGCTTCGGGCGTCGACCCCGCTGGACGAGCGCGGCAGGATGAGCAGATCGCGCGCCCTGGTCGCGGCGACATACCAGAGCCGAACCCGCTCGCGTGCGATCTCCTCCTTCTCGTCGCTCGTCGCCTGGTCATGCCCGGCCGGCGCGACGCCGAAGACCTTGCAGTAGAGGTGCGAGGTACCGCGTTCGATCACGGCGCCGACGGAATTCATCATCCCGGTCGATGTGTTGACCGGAAGCACGATTGGCCACTCCAGGCCCTTTGCCGCGTGCATAGTGTAGAGCGAGACGGAATCCTCCTGGGCGTCCGGGCGTCCTTCGCCGGCTTTGCTGTMATCCTCCCAGGCGGAGGTCATGGCCTGGGCGAAGGCGCGCAGCCCGCGAATGGCATAGGGGCGCGCCATCGTCAGGAAGAGGTMGACATTGGCCAGCGCGCGCTCGGCCTGGCCTTGGTGTCGAGCAAGCAGCGTCGGGCGCACGCGCATCTCGGCGACGGCCTGGGACAGAAGGTCATGAGGCGTCGTCGCGTTACCGCGCTTGGCGAGGCCCTGCAGACGCGCCAGGACATCCTTGGCGACCGGGTCCACGACATGATCGAGATCTGCCCAGAGCGTGAATCGGCCTGGACCCTCCTGGCCATCGCTGCGAGGCAACGACCAAGTGATGTCGAGCAGCACCTCGTCGGTCAGGMCGACGAGCGGTCCACGCAGCAGCGCGCCGAGTGCCAGGGTATCGCGCGGGTCCGCCAGAACTCGTGTCAGCGCGATCAAGTCCTGGATCTCCTGGCGCCAGAAGAAGCCCTTGCCGGCCTGGGTGGCGACCGGCACGCCGCGGCGCTCCAGCGCCTCCTCGAAGCGCCAGAGCCCGTTGCCCGTAGGCGCCAGCAGAGCGATGTCGCCCGGCCGGCAGAGGCGGATCTCGCCGGTCTTGTGATCGTGCACCTGGTGGCTGCCGATCAGACGCGCGCAGAGTTCCGCAACGGCCTCAGCCTCAGCCGCCTTGCTTGCTTCCGCGTCCCTTTCCGCCGGCCCATGGAAATCCAGAGCTGCCACACAAGGATGCTCGCCGCGATCGGCGTGCCAATGATCGAGTGCGGTGAACCCGGGCTGATTGTTCTCGATCGAGAGCGGGGTCTCAAAGCGCCCGTTGACGAACTCCAGGATCGACCGGCACGAGCGGAAGTTCGTCGCGATTGAAAGGACATTGGCCGGGTCCTGCGCAGCGATGGCTTCGCGCGCGGCGACGTAGGCGCGGACGTCGGCGCCGCGGAATCGATAGATTGCCTGCTTGGGATCTCCGACGAGGAACAGCGCACCCGGCCGCAAGGCTCGGGTGGACCAATCACCGGAACCGTCGACATCCTCGCCACATAGCCGCCAGAAGATCTCGGACTGGGCCGGATCGGTATCCTGGAATTCGTCGACGAGGACATGGGCGTAGCGGGCCGCAAGCGCCTGCCGGACAGGCTCATGATTGCGGAGCAGGCCGCGCGCGGATTCGATCAGGTCGTCGAAGTCGAGGAGAGCGGCCGCGCGCTTGTAGTCGTTGAATTGGTTTATCAGTGGCCCCAGCTCGGCCATGAGCGCCGCCAGCAATCGGCCGGCCGCATTCGAGACAAGCACATTCCAGGCTGCGCAGGCCGCCTTGTAGAGGGTCTCTGCCTCTCCAAAGAGGCGATCACCTTCGGCCTTGGATAGTCCTGCAGCCTTGGCGGCGGTCCCCCAGGGGCCTTTGCGTTGATAGGCCTTGAAGCTGCCGGAGCTTGTGCAAATTTCATCGCCTGGCACTTCGTTGACGAGCCGCACCAGGACGGCTGGCCCCTCATCGGAGAGCGCCGGCAATACTGCTGCTGCCATCCGCTCGAAAACGGCCGTGTACACAGCTGTGTTGGGGTCGACGCAAGGCGCACTGTCGATGAAGGCGCGCAGCGCGGTGACCGCCTGCCTGAAGTCGCCAGCCGGCCCCGCCACAGCCCGCGACGGGGGCGGCAGGATCTCGCGCGAGCGGCGCATGCAATCGGAGACGCGCTCGATCGCAGCGACTGTTTCGCCAGGATCGACCGCGACCATCTCGATCAGGAGCTGGCTGCCGTTGGCACCGAGCCGATCTCGGATCCAGGCGTCCCGGAGGTCCATGAAGGCGAAGTCGGCGTCGTTGCGGTCCGCGACCGATGCCCCTGGATCGATGTTGGCTTCCGCCGGATAGGGCTTAATCAGCTTCTGGCAGAAACCATGGATGGTCGAGCACGTGATCTCATCGATTTCCTGGCTCGCGCGCTGAAGGTGGGCCTTCTGCTGAGCATTGGGCTCACCGTGGATGACACTGGCGAGCTCGACCGGAACACGGCCGGCGGACAGCTCCTCGACGAAATGGCGGATGCGCGCCAGCAACTCGCTGGCCGCGAGTTCCGTGAAGGTGACGGCTGCGATGTTGCGCGGACGGATGCCCGAGACCAGCATCATGGCGATGCGCCCGGCCATGATCGCGGTCTTGCCGGATCCCGCGCCCGCCTCGATCAGCAGGGAACGGTCATGCGCGGTCATCGCAACGATACGGTTCGCCTGATCGGGCAGGTTTCTCGAAACGGCAGTCATCAAAGCGCCTCCCAAACCGCGGCCGCCGGCCCGAGCATTGTTGTCGACGCCCCCTGCTTGCGCGGGTGGTAGCCGTTCTTCGCATTCGCCGGCAGCGCGAAGAGAAGGTCATTGTACTGGTCGGTGGTGTCCGGGCCCGGCAGGGCGCGTCCGGCCTTCAGGCTGTCCCTGGCGGTGGCGAGGTATTGGGTCAGATCCGCCAGCACGGCGTTCGCATCCTCAAGCGGAACCGTCCTTCCCGAGCGCGGGTAGCGCAGCACGGCCTCGACTTGGACTTCGTCGCCAAGCAAAACCTTCACGGCGAAGGCATAGAGGCAGCGCTGGAGCTCCTTCCCACCGTTGATGATGAAGGGCTCGCTGGCCTTGGGAGGCTTGCCAGTCTTGTAGTCGCTGACCCTGACGATGCTGCTGTCGCCCGCCAGATCGATCCGGTCGATGAATCCAGAGATCAGGAAGCCGGTACCGGGTATCTTGACCGACTGTTTGGGATCCCAGGGCAGATCGGCAGAGGCATCGTGGTCGGCGCGTGCGAACGGCACTTCCGCATAGCTCTTCTGCCCCGGCAAGGGCTCCTCGTCCTGCGGCCGCACGGCAATGCCTGCGAGGTCGCGGACATCGTCGAGCGTTCGGTTCCAGATCGCTGGCGGCGGCACGGCCTGTGTGGCCTCGAACTGCGCCGCGACCTCATGGGCGGCCGCCGCGATTGCGATCCGGACTTGCTCCTGACTGGCGCCGGCCAATCCGCCCGCAGCCTCGAGGCGCTTGACGGCGCCATCGAGCGTCGCGTGCAGGATCTCACCGTAGCCCCTGTTGTCCAGGGTCAGCGGCTCCGTGCCCATGCGAGGCGTCTTGAGACCCAGGCCATAACGCCAGACGAAGCCAAGCGGGTCGCGCAGCAGCTTGCGCAACGAGGTCGCCGACTGGCTGCGGGCCAGGACGAAATCGAGTGCCGGATGATCTGCGCGGACCAGCCCGTCATGAGGTGTGATCTCAGCGACATGCCAGTCGATCCAGCAGCCTTCAGCCGAGGATGCGAGCGGCGTCGAGCGGAACTCTTCGACCCTGGCGGCCAGGCGATCGACCTCGCTCATGGCATGCGCCGGCGTCCGGTTGCGCCGGAGATAAATGTCCTCGCCACGGATGCCATGCAGGAGCGGGCTCTTGCCAAGCATGCGACCTTCACCGTCGCGCCGGGGTCGTGACAGCACCACCTCCTGGCGCGTGGTTGCGAGGATGGTCTCGAAATCGCGCCGATCGGCCGTTCCGATCGGAAGCGGGTCGATCTCATTGCTGGGGACGATGTGGTCGGGCAGCAGACGGTCTTCAGACGCCAGCCTCGGCCACGCGCGCGAAGTCAGCCCAAGAAGACGAACGAAGGGACGCGGGCTCGCCGATAGAGCGGAGGCCGGCATCCAGGCGATGGCGGACGGCGCCGGCCCGCTGTCGTCGAGGCGGACCCCGCCAAGCGTGATCGGCACCGCGACCGCGGGCCCATTCTCCAGAGCCTTCAGCCAGATCCGAAGCGCTGGCTTCGGCAGGATCTCGCGTCCGATTTCCTCGGCCTTTGCCAGCCCGCCTGCAAGTGTCTGAACGATCGTCTTGAGCTGCTGGCTGTGATCGGTACCATCTGGCCAGTCCTCGGCGGAGAGTTGCGCCAGGAAGCGGTTCCACGCCGAGAGCGACGACAGCGGCGCATCTTCCGGCAGGATGCGAGTCCAACCCTCGGGTAGGCCGGCAAACGGCCCTGTATCCTTGCACAGCGACGACAGGCGCCGAAGCCTCGCCTGCGAGAGTCCCCGCGAGAGGATGTCGGCGAGTGCGGCCGCAGCCTGACCATCGCGCGTCGCCATCGCGCTGGTGCCATGGACGAAGCGGATATCGAGGTTGGCATCGCTGCGCAGGGTCAGCATGTGGTCGTCGTAATCCGCGGGGCTCGCTGCGGCGATCGCGATGTCGGAGGGATTGGCCCGCCCGGATGCAATGAGTTCGCGCGCCCAGCGGATCGCCTCGATCACCTCGTGGAGAGCGGTCGCCGTGCTGACGATCGTCACCGCAGGCGATGCAGGATCCGCGCGCACTATTTCGACGCCGGCGCCATCAAGCCAGGCCGGCACATGGCGCGGACCGGCCTGCCAGGTGACCGGCACGAGCTTCGTCAGCGCCAGCAGAAGCGGGCGCCAACAGGGCGACATTTCGGTCTGGCCGACGATCTCGATCGGTCCAAGAACCGCGCGAGCATGCTCGATCCGGGCAACAGCGCGCTCTACCAGGTCGCAGGGCCGCATCATGCCGGCCGGGAGCTTGGTGATGACAGCCTGTTCCAGCGCCGCGACCGCCGCAATGCGCGGGTTCTCGGGTGCCCTTGCCTGGAGATCGATGCCGGCCCGCCAGACCTTGTGCAGGGTCTCGGCCGCCGCGGTCGTCATGCCCGGCAGCATCTTGATCCCGTCGAGCTCGCCCAGGTCTGTCGACGGCAGAGCCCCATGGATCGCGCCGGTAAGCGTGTCGTTGTCGATGCCGTGGGAGAAGCCTCCAGCGAGGCGGGCGGCCGCCTGCTCGAAGGTCATGACGGCGGTGCCAAAAGCGCCGGCCTTGGCGAGCTCCACACGGAGCGCCCTCATTGCCATGCGGCCGTGTGCAATCAAGGTCTTCCGCGGATGGTTCAATCGATCCTCCAACAACCTTATGGTAGGCGATCATGCTATCGCACAGCCGTCTGCGGCGAGATGTCAGTGGGACCTATCCCCCGATATTCCGCCATTCGAGCGGCGTCGGGAATTAAGCGTATGGTTTTGCGCACTGGTTGGGATTTGGCGTTGCCTCCACCGTCCACAGGCACATGCGCCTGAAACGCATCCCCTGGCGCGACGCGAACCTACGGTGAGAGACGCGCTGTCCACGTCTAGGGCAACAGTGGCACCACCGATTTCCCTGCTTAGCCAAGGGTTGCGATTGACGGACGAATCCAACCTTATGGTGCGCGATCAAAAATGCGTGGCGTGCGGGGTAGGTCTGTGGAAGTTGGCGACGCCGAAATCATCCGCGAAATTTTGGCTCCACGGGTATCCCTTCCGTGTCGCGCGGCTCGCTAGTTGCGGGCGCCCGCATTCGCGTGCGGGATGCCGAGTGGGTGGTCGGACACGTCGAGCGTGGCTCGATATCGGGAGCCGTTGTCCATGCGAAGGGCCTGTCCGGCATCGTCCGGGATAAAGAGGCAATCTTCGTAGCTGAGGTTGAAAGCAGGCGGGGAAACGGCATCTTCGTCGTCGATCCTGCGGACGTGACGTTGGTCGCAGATCAATCCGCAGGCTATGCGGACACGTTACTTCATCTGGAAGCCGCGCTTCGGAAATCGGCGCCGACAGGAGAGGCCATCCAGGTTGCCGGCAAAGCGGCGATTGATGACCTGGATTTCCAACTCGACCCCATTCGCCTTGCACTGAAAGCCCCGCGGGCCCGCATCCTCATCGGCGACGACGTCGGCCTGGGAAAGACACTAGAAGCAGGACTGCTGGCATCGGAGCTCATCCTCAGGCGACGAGCGAAGCGCATCCTGGTCGTGGCCACCAAGGCCATGCTGACCCAGTTCCAGCAGGAGTTCTGGACGCGCTTCTCCGTGCCCCTGGTGAAGATCGATAGCGATAGGATCCGTCAGATCCGGGCACGCATCCCGCTCAATCACAACCCCTTCGATCAGTTCGAGAAGGCGATCATCTCCGTCGATACGCTCAAGAACGACCATCAGTACCGAACCGCCTTGGAGAATGCTTGGTGGGATCTGATCATCATCGATGAAGCCCATAACGTCGCCGAGCGCAAAGGAGCCGGCGGCGTCAGTCAGCGCAGCCAGCTGGCTGATCGTCTCGCATCGAGATCTGATGCCCTGATCCTGATGTCGGCGACGCCGCATGACGGCTCCCGGAGGAGCTTCGCCAGCTTGATGCGAATGCTCGATCCGACCTCGATCGCGAACCCCGACAAATACGGTCCCGACGACATCAAGGGGCTGTTCGTCCGCCGATTCCGCACAAGTCCCGCTGTTGCGGCGGCATTGAATAGCAAGGTGCAGAAGCGCGTTACCGACCGGATCAATTTCGCTCCATCGGTGGAAGAGGAGGCCGCMTACGAGGTATTGGCGAACCTCGATCTCCAAGAGGACAGGACCGCACGCAATCGCGGTCATAGACTGTTCAAGACGCTTTTGGAGAAAGCCTTGTTTTCCAGTCCCGCGGCATGCGCGGAGACACTGGAGAAGCGGATCGCGAACCTCCGGAAGGAGGGATCGACCGCCTCATTGAAGGATGCCGTTGAGCTCGACAAGCTCCTTGATGCCGTCAAGGCGATCGGCGTCGACGAGTTCTCCAAGTATCAGCGACTTCGCAAACTGATCGCCGACATGAGATGGTCGCCTCGCAAGAAGGACGACCGGATCGTCATTTTCTCGGAACGTATCGCAACGCTCGAATGGCTCGCCAAGCAGCTGCGGGATCATCTCGGGTTGAACGAAGACCAGGTAAAGACACTTCACGCCAGCGGGGCAGATGGCGACCGGAAGGCGCAGCAAACCGTCGCAGATTTCGGGCTTGAACGATCCCCGATCCGCATCCTGCTGGCCTCGGACATGGCATCGGAGGGCCTAAACCTCCACTACCTGTCGCACAAGCTGATCCATTTCGACATCCCTTGGGCGCTGCTGACGTTTCAGCAGAGGAATGGCCGCATCGATCGCTACGGGCAGGAGCGGCAGCCCCACGTCTCGTATCTGGTCGCGACGCCGGTCCAGCCCAAGATTCGCGGGGACCTGCGCGTCCTGGACCGGCTGATCGAGAAGGACGAGGCCGCACAGGATAGCATCCGCGACCCGTCAGCGTTCCTTGGGACGAACGACGAGCAGGAACAGGAAGACGTGGTCGCGCGCGCGATCGAGGACGGTGTCTCCGCCGAGCAGTTCGACATGGAAATGGACGCCCGGGCGGAAGCGACGGACGCCTCCGCCGAGGACGCCTACGCCGCGCTGGAGGCATTCTTCGATCAGGCGCAGTCCGAGAGCCCAGTGGCCACGCCGGCGGTCCTCCCAGCCGGCCGGCCTTCTGTGTTCGCTTCCACTTTCGCCTTCACGCGAGCGGCCCTGGAGCGCGTCCAGGAGCCCCATGGCGGCCTTCGGTTCGAGGTAGACGAGCAGGACCGAGTAATCACCTTGCGGATACCGGACGACTTCCGCGAACGATCCGACTATGGCGGGCGTGCCGGGAGGGCGATCGATCCGCGTTTCATGCCGCCCGAGGCGGAACCACAGGACGGTCGGGTCCGCCTAACGGACAACCGCTCGCTCATGAACGACCGCATTCGCTCGTCGCGGCAGGGCACGKGCGGAGGATGGCCGGAGTTTCAATACCTTTGGGACGTTCACCCCGCCGTGGACTGGCTCTCGGACAAGATCGGCGGCGTGTTCGGCAGACAGAATGCCCCCGTTGCAAGGTTGATCGGTCTCCTCGCGCCCGACGAGACGGCGTTCGTGTTCAATGGCGTAGTGCCCAACTTGAAGGGCCAACCGCTCGTCGATGAATGGCCCGTCGTCATTTTCTCCGGATCTAATTTCGTGCGCGTCGAAGCTGCGGCGGAATTCCTGGAGAGAGCGGCGCTCGGAGCGCGCGACGTGCCGAACATCGGTGAGACGCGGGTGGACGATGCCCAGACGCTTGTCGAGGCAGCGGTTGGCAGGGCTCAGACATTCGTCCACGAGACCCGCAAGAAGTTTCAAAGCGATCTGGACGACGACCTGCTGGCCTTGATCGAGAGGCGGGACACCCTGCTCGGTCGCCATCGCAAGCGCATCGTCGACCTGTTCGAAGGCAAGGAAGAGAACGCCATCCAGCGCAGCAGGAAAGCCAAGGAAGAGGCGAAGGTCGAGCGCGAGTTCAAGTCCTGGTGGGACTGGATCGAGAAGACGCGCCAGACGCCTGAAGATCCCAATCCGTATGTCCGTCTCGTCGCCGTGTTTCGAGGTTGAGTGATGCCCATTGATCTCGCCGGTATCTCGAACGAGAACGAATTCTATTCCGAGCACTACCTGACCACGATCTTCGAAGGGGACGTCGAGGACACCTTCCGCGAATGGCGCGAGGAGGAGAAGGCTGCCGGCACCCCGCCCAATAAACGGCTGGAGAAGGCCGGGGCGACATGGCGGCGGCTGGCCGCTTCTTACGTCGACGAACGAGACGATCGCAAGCGCCTGCTGATCGGTCGCGAGTTCGTCCATGAATTCTTGGCAGCGGTCGGGTTCGAGCGTCATTCGGAGCTCGTTGCCGATGCCGAAGGCAAACTGCTCCCAGTMCTCGCGCGACGTTTCAACCTGGATGGGCGAGATGCCGTTTGGGCCATTGAGGTCCCGTCGCCGGCAGGAGCTGATTTCGAGCTAGATCTGCTTCAGGTTCGCTTCAGGTGCGAGCAGTTTGAAGGCATCGAGACTGCCGAGGACATTTCGAAGCGAAGGAAAGATACCGCAGAGGCGGCGATCGTAAAGGGCGTCTTCGCGCTCGAAGCGCCGCCTCGTTTCGTCATCCTCCTCAGCATGTCACAGGCCGTGCTGATCGATCGGCACAAGTGGTCGGACAGCCGGCTTCTGAGATTCCGGTTCGCCGAGATCTTCGGCCGGGCCGAAGCCACCACGATTGGGGTCACCGCTGCCCTGTTGCACGCCAATTCCCTGGCGCCCGGTGCAGGTCCCTCCCTGATCGACAGGATCGATGAGGAAAGCCATCGCCATGCCTATGGCGTGTCGCAGGATCTGAAATACGCCTTGCGGCAAGCCATTGAGCTGCTCGGGAACGAGGCCGCCTCTCTCATCGTGCAGAGACGGAAATCCCAGCAGAAGGGCGTCTATTCCGGCGATAACGCCCTTGATCCGGGCGTGCTCACGACCGAGTGCCTGCGATACATGTATCGCCTCCTGTTCCTGTTCTTCATCGAGGCGCGCCCCGAGCTTGGGTTCGCTCCCATGAAGTCGAAGGCGTACAGGTTGGGTTACAGCCTGGAGAGCCTGCGCGAGCTTGAACTGCTCCCTCTTCAGTCCGACGAGGACCGGAACGGTCACTTCATATCCGACACGCTGGAAACCTTGTTCGGCATCGTGTTCGAGGGAACGCCGGGCGCCGATGCCACGCAGGGCATGGCAAGCGAGGAGTTCACGTTCCACCCGGTGCGGGCCAGGCTGTTTTCACCCGACGCTATTGGGACTTACCTTCGAGGCCTGCGTTTTCGCAATTCGACAATGCAGCAGATCGTTGCGCTGCTGTCGCTATCGCGCGGCGGCAATAGCCAGCGTCGCGGCCGCATCTCGTATGCGCAGTTGGGCATCTCGCAATTGGGGGCCGTCTACGAATCCCTGCTGTCATTCTCGGGGTTCTTTGCATCAGAAGATCTGTTGGAATTGAAGCCGGCCGGCAAGGCCGCACCTGGTCCGCTGGAGGCTGCATTCTTCACGCCTCGAAGCCGTGCTTCCGAGTTCCGCCCGGACGAGTTCGTCTATCAAGACACAGCTGCGAAGCTCTATCCCAAAGGCACGTTCATCTATCGCCTGGCCGGGCGCCATCGCGAGAATTCGGCCTCATACTACACCCCGGAACCGCTTGCCCGCGTGCTGGTCAAATATGCCCTGAAGGACCTTCTGGCCGGCAAGAAAGCCGATGACATCCTGAAGCTGCGCATCGTCGAGCCGGCCATGGGGTCGGCGGCATTCCTCGTCGAGGTGGTCAACCAACTGACCGACAAGTATCTGGAACTCAAGCAGTCCGAGCTGAAGCGCCGGATTCCCCATGAGCGCTATTCCCTGGAGCGTCAGAAGGTCCGCGCGTATCTGGCCGACAGGAACGTTTTCGGGGTTGACCTCAATCCAGTGGCCGTGGAGCTCGGGCAGGTCTCGCTATGGCTGGACTGCCTGCATGAGGGCGGGTTCGCGCCATGGTTCGAAGACCAGGTGCATGCCGGCAACTCACTGGTCGGCGCGCGTCGGGCCGTCTTCCCGATAGCCTCCTTGAACGCACGTCGCGATGAGGATCGTTGGCACAAGCGCCGCCCCCGAGAGATCGGGTGGTCGGGTGAGCCCAGAAAATCGGACGAGGTCTGGCAATTCCTTCTGCCGGATCCGGGAATGAGTTCCTACGATCCCAAAATCGTGCGCCCCCTCGCGCCGGAGGCTTGGTCGACGTTCGGCGAATGGCGCCGTGACTTCATGAAGCCGCTCGACAAGGACGAGATCGAGACGGCGCAGCGCCTCTCCGGTGTCGTCGACCAACTGTTCGACGATGTGGCTGATCGACTGGAGGACGTCCGGCGAGAGGTGAACGATGACATTGCGATCTGGCCGGCCGAACCGGGTGCCAATGAACGTCACGTCGACTTTCAGGAGAAAATCCGTCGTCTGGCGAGCTTCCAGGGCCAAGGCGTCAAGAACGCGGTGTCATGGCGCCGGCTACGCAGCGCGATGGATGCCTGGTGCGCGCTTTGGTTCTGGCCAATCGACAAGGCCGACGAACTCCCTTCCCGGACGAAGTTCTTCCAGGATCTCGATCTCATCCTCACCCAAGGCGTCGGCAACCAAAAGGTCGTTACGGGGGTTTTCGCAACCGGCTCGCCGCAAGGAAGGTTGTTCGAGACCGTTACGGTCCCTGGCGAAAAAGGCTCGGGCGCCCTCTTCAGGGCCGAGGAGCGCGTAGTCGAGCTACGCCGCAACAATCTGTTCGGCGATGTTGATGTTGATCAACTGGTCGCTGCTTCGCCTTGGCTCCCGACCGCGATGAAGGTCGCCCAGCGCCGCCGCTTCATGCACTTCGACTTGGAGTTCGCCGACGTCATGCGCGAACGTGGCGGGTTCGACCTTGTGATCGGCAACCCCCCGTGGCTGAAGCCGGCTTGGGTCGATGCCAACACCCTGAGCGAGTTTGAGCCAGCTTTCGGTATTCGTGATGTTTCAGCGGCCCAGGTCGAAGCTCTGAAGCCGAAGCTGTTTAGAGAGCACGCTGGGCTTAAGACGTCTTACCTCGAAGACTACGTTGAAACCGGTGGCTTGCAGGCGTTTCTATCGTCTCCTACCTGCTATCCATTTCTGGCTGGCGGTCAGCCTAATCTCTATAAGTGTTTCATGGATCTGGCATTTCGGATTACCGCCAAGGCCGGATGCTCCGCGCTTATTCATCAGGACAACCACCTATCAGATCCTGATGCGGGCATGCTTCGCCGGACTTGGTATCGCCGGATTCGGCGCCACTATCATTTCACAAATGCGATCAGCCGCAGGATGTTTACCGAGGTAAGCCATCGCAAGACGTTTAGCCTCAACATCTATGGGGGACGAGATCAAGAAATTGGGTTCGATCACGCTGCCTCGTTGCTGCTGCCAGCTATGATAGACGAGAGCTATGAGCACGACGGCATCGGACCTGTGCCTGGTCTGAAGCGGCCCGATGGTGATTGGGAGACGAGGGGCCATCGTAAGCGTATTGTTCGCGTGAACGATAAAGTCCTTCAATCGTTTGCATCCGTCATTGAGGATGAAGGTACGCCCTTTGACACAACCCGTTTCCTGTTTCCTTTCTCAAGCGACACATTGGAGATTTTTAAGTCATTTGCTTCCGGCCGCATCTCTTTTTCTGATGCTGCTCGTCCATTTCAGATGAAGCCGCTCTGGCATGAGAGCATAAGCACAAAAAGGGATAAAATTATCGAACATAGAGTATCTTTTCCGTCCTCAGAAAGCGAGGTTATATTGACTGGCGCGTTATTGTACGTTGGGAATCCGTATTATAAATGCCCAGATCGCACGGGGAAATACGAGCTAGAAGTCGATCTTGACGTGATACCGAATAATTACAACTCAAGAAACCATTACGCACGGCTAGCCGACAAGGAAAAATATAATATCAATATTACAAACCTCGGCTGGGACCCCTCTAAGACGCATGTGGACAATTATCGCATTGCTTTCCGAAATATGCTTAGTCCGCCGACAGAGAGAACGCTCATTGCTGCGCTAATTCCGCCAGGGGTCGCGCACGTCAACACTATCGAAAGTTTGGCTTTCCAGGACGAAAGTAAATTGATTAGCTCATATCCTCTTTGGTTATCTCTAGTTTTTGATTTCTTGGTAAAAGCTACCGGCCAGACCCACTTCCGAGAGTCTGGTCTTCGATTCTATCCATGGGTCTCTGTTTCTGACACCGCCAAACATCGTGCGTTGCGTTTGGCTTGTCTTACGCAGCCATATGCTCGTCTATGGGAAGCGCATGCTCACACCTTGGACGTATTGCCATGGTCATCAGATGATGCCCGTTTATCCCTGGAGACGCCGCACGATGCGCGTTCAGCGAGCGCATGGGGCCGCGATGTTGCGTTACGCTCCGACTTTGGAAGGCGGCAGGCACTTGTCGAAATCGATGTGTTGGTTGCGCAGGCGCTGGGGCTGACAGTTGAGCAACTGATCGAAATGTATCGAACCCAATTTTCCGTTCTCGATGAGAACGAGCGTGGCACCTGGTACGATCAAAAAGGCCGCATCGTATGGACCTGCTCGAAGGGGTTAAGCGGCGTCGGATGGCGCAAGCCCGACGGCAAGAAGCCCAGCGGACGCGAGTGGCTGGATTCCTATGCTCAGCTGGGCGCCGGTCAAAGTCTTGAGTGCGATCTGCCGATCGAGTTCCTAGCCGACGGCCCTCAAACAGTCCGCCGTACATTCAAAGCGCCGTTCACTACCTGTGATCGCGAGGCGGACTATCGGACGGCCTGGGCCTTCTTCGAGGCAAATGCGCAGATGAAGGCCGCCTAGACATGCTTCCCTCCATCCTTGCGCGTCAGGTCCGCGACGGCGTCGAAGATCAACTTCGGGCATCGTTCTCGCCGTMTTCGAAGGCGTTCGAAAACATCATCGAGGTGTTCCTCGAAGAGCCGGAAGCTCTCGTCAAAGGGCCGTGGCTCTCCCTCGACATGCCATTCCGACGCAGCACGAAGGACGGGGAATTCTTCCCGGACATCCCGCTCGGTTTCAAGCCCTACCGGCATCAGGAGCGGGCGTTCGAGCGCTTGTCGGGCGCGCAGCGTCAATCGACGTTGGTTGCGACTGGAACGGGGTCCGGGAAAACGGAGTGCTTCCTCCTCCCGATCCTGGATAGCTGCGCGAAGCACAAAGGCGAGCCAGGCGTCAAGGCGATCATCATCTATCCGATGAATGCGCTTGCAAGCGACCAAGCCCGGCGTATCGCAAGGCTAATCGCCCGCAACCCAAGACTGAATGGGCTGACGGTCGGCATCTATGCCGATCAGCGCCCCAGTTTCCCGCAATCCGTCATGACCGAGACAGGCGTGATCGACGCCCGCGACGCCCTGGTGAAGAACCCGCCGGACATACTCCTGACCAACTACAAGATGCTCGACTACATGCTCGTCCGGCCTGACGAGCGCGAGATCTGGGAGAGGAACCGGCCAGAGACGCTACGCCATCTCATCGTCGATGAGCTCCATACGTTCGATGGCGCACAGGGCACCGACCTAGCGAGCCTGATCCGTCGCCTGAAGGCGCGACTGAACATGCGGCGCGGCAACTTGTGCTGCGTGGGCACCTCCGCGACCCTGGGCGGTCCCGAGGCGATCGAGGAGCTCGTCGCATATGCGGGCGAGATCTTCGACGAGCCCTTCGACGCCTCATCCGTGGTCCTGGAGGATCGTCAATCGGTCACGGAATACCTGGAACATATCCATGTGACGGATCTGGAGGTACCGAAGGATACCGACCTGGGGGATGTCTTCCTGAGGATCGACGATCTCAGTCCTGATGCCCTGATCCGCGAGACGTTTGCTCTCTGGTTCGGGACAGAGGCGCCGGGCGATGTGTCGGATGCCGAATGGCGAGTTGCTCTGGGCGAGATGCTAGATGGGCACGCCTTTTTCCAGACCTTGCTCAAGATCCTCAAGGGGCGTCCGACTTCGTATGGGATCATCGCCGGCGAATTGCGACGGAACAAGCTCTATCGTCGGCTCCAGGATGAGCACCTCGTTGGGCTGATCGACACTATCGCCGTTCTGGTCGCCCATGCTCGCCGCACCTATCCAGATGTGCGCGACGGGAATGGTCAGCTCATCCCCATCCCGTTCTTCAGCGTGCGACACCAGCTCTGGATACGCGAACTTCGGCGTATGGTGGCGAACGTGGATGTCGACCCCCGACTCCAGCACCACGACGATCTGGGGATAGAAGAACAGCGCCGGGCTCTTCCCGTMATCCATTGCCGGTCTTGCGGCGGCGCCGGCTGGGCGACCGTCGCACCGAACGACGAACGCCGTTCCCTAGCGGCCGAACTGAAGGACGTCTACGCCAGCTATTTCGGTTACTCGGATCGGCTGCGTTTCGTGTTCCGCGAACCGCCCGTGGCCCGCTCCAAGCGCAAGGTCGCAGGACAGACCCGCCAAGCTTGGTTGTGTACCGTATGCCTTACGCCTCACTACGGCGAAGAGCAGCCTGATAGTGGATGCCGCTCCTGCCGTAGCCCGACAGACGGCTTGATCCAGGTCTATATCCACAAACCGGGCCGCCTGACCGAAGACAGCTTTCGCATCGATCATGATTGCACTTTTTGCAGCGCTCCCAGTGGGCTCGGAATTCTCGGCGCACAGTCGGTAACGCTGGTGAGCGGCATGGTCGCAACCATGTTCGGCTCGGATCACAACGATGATCCCAAGCTGCTGACGTTCTCGGATTCCGTTCAGGACGCAGCACATCGGGCAGCCGTTTTTCAGGCCAGGAACGCGACGAATGTTTTCCGGGCCGGGCTATCCCGATTTGTTTGCGAAGCCGTCGATCCAGATCTTGACATCATCGGTAGCAAGGCGCCGGCGGCGATGAAGGCCGCCCTTGGCGAAGACACGTCCGATGCGGACTACGTTGCAACGTACCTGCCAGCCGACATGGCTTGGCGGAGGGATTACCAGACCCTACTGACCGAAGACGGGCTACCCGCCAAATCCGAACTCCCGGTCTATTTGGGCGAGAGGCTGGCATGGGACAGCTTCGCCGAGCTCACGTTCAGGTCGCGGCTCGGCGCCACCATCGAACGAACGGGGCTCGTCGCTCCCCATGTCGACCTCATGCTGCTTGAGCCCCTCTGCGGTGAAATCGCCGTCCGGCTTCAGGACGAACTCCCGATAGCGGCGGGCGTACTTTCCGACGACGAGATCTTGCGCTTCCTGGTCGGGATGCTCGACCACATGCGGGCGCGCGGCGCCGTGGTKAACAGCATCACCAGTCTCTACGTGCAACGCGAGGCGAATTGGTTCGCCGTGATGAAGTCGCACCCGCAGGGTCAATCACTCCCACGTTACGCCCCCGGCGCCCCGAAGCCACTGTTCCCGTCCAACCGGGTGTTGCAGGGGTTCGAGCCCGTAGCGAACGGCACGGCTGGTGGGTGGTATGTGCCTTGGTTCCTTAAGTGGTTTGACCGGGAGATGCCTCTGACAGGAGAGGTCTATCGAGATTTCTACGAACTGATTTTCCGTGTTCTGGACCACAGGGGAATCGTCCAGAGACTTCCGGTCGGGACTGACAAGGAGATCTCGGCCAGCTGTGCCTGGGGTCTCCGCCCTCAGGTGGTTCGAGTGTTCGCCAAGACCGCGTTGGTGCGGTGCGACGCATGCGGGAACAAGCATCATATTCCCGAGGATTACGTCGAGGCATGGGACGGCATGCGATGCACCCGCGTTGGGTGCGACGGCCGTCTCGCTGTCGCGGAAGATGGTCTTCGAACGCGATTCCGCACCCGCATCATGACGAAGGGCCGGATCACGCGCGTGATCGCGGCCGAGCATACCAGCCTGTTGAGCCGGGAGAGCCGGCAGCTGGTCGAGCAACGTTTCATGACCGCTGACCGAAAGTCTTGGTATCCGAACCTCCTCGCCGCCACCCCGACGCTGGAGATGGGTATCAACATCGGCGATCTCTCGACCTTGGTTCTCTGCTCCGTGCCCCCAGAGCAAGCCAATTACGTACAGCGCATCGGCCGGACCGGTCGGCGGGACGGAAACTCGCTGAACGTCACGGTCGCAACCGCCCGTCCCCATGACATGTGGTATTGGATCGACCCAGAGGAGATGATCTCGGGCAAGGTCCGCACACCCGGCGTTCACCTGAAAGCCGTGTCGATTCTGAAGCGCCAGTTCGCCGCCTACACGCTCGATCGCTGGGTGGCCGAGGCCGGACAGGGCGTTCGGAGCTACGGCAAGCTTCGCGATGCGCTCAACGGCATTGCCGTGGGCAACAAGAATGCATTCCCCCTTTACTGGTTCGATTTCATCGAGAAACACGCGACCAGCCTGTTCGAGGGATTCTGCCTGCTCTTCCCGAAATTGAGGGAAGATCCCGAGGCGCTTGAGGCGTTGCATGTCTTCGCCCATGGCGGCGATGGCGACAGGCTTAGCCATGTCGTCGCCAACGAGTTCAGCGACGCAAAGAACGAGATGCAGTCGATCCAGCAGAGGGTCGACGCATCCTCCGCGATGACGAAGAAGCTGAAGGCGGAACAGCCGCCACAGACGGATCTCGCAGAGAGGCTTGTCGCACTTTCCCGCGAGAAGCTATCGCTCCAACAGATCAGGCGGGACATCGGCGAAGCTGACATCGTCGGATTCCTAACCGACCGTGGCATCCTGCCCAATTACATGTTCCCTGAACAGGGCGTGACGTTGAAATCAGTGCTCTATCGGTCGGAGATCGCTGGGGACGGCGAAAAGGCGCCGACTATCACCGACTACATGCGGCCCGCCGCATCCGCACTAGCGGAGTTCGCTCCGAACAACCTCTTCTATGCCGATAGCCGAAAGCTCAAGATTGACCAGGTCGATCTTTCAGCCTCGCCGATCGAGCATTGGCGGGTCTGCCCAGACTGCACCCACATAGCCTTGGCCCAAGCTGAGACTACGGATGTCGGCTGCCCGTCCTGCGGATCGGCCATGTGGGCCGACAAGGGCGCACGGCGGCCGATGATCCGATTGAAGCAGGTCTATGCGGTTGGGACCGAGCGGAACTCCCGCATCGGCGACGACGGCGACGAGCGTGAGACTCGGTACTTCGACAGGGACTACCTCCCTGCCTTCGAAAAAGGGCAGATCGGCGATGCCTATGCCGTCGACGACGGTGCAAGGCCATTCGCCTTCGAGCACCTGCGCCGTTGCACGTTCAGGGAGGTCAACTTCGGCGAGAACGGCGACGCCCCCTCCGGCCAGAAGGTCGCCGGCCAGCGACGCCAAGGTCACGGCTTCTCGCTTTGCCGTGCCTGCGGCAGGGTCCAGGATCCTTTCGAGCTACGCCGTCTCCGCCGGGCAGGCTCCGACAAGGGGCTTCACCTGCCGCGGTGCCAGGAGGTCAATTCGGAAAGCGAGGACACCTACATTTCCGTCGTCTACCTGTATCGCGAGTTCACCTCGGAGGCGATCCGCTTCCTTCTGCCGCTGGCCTCGACGACAGACCACGATGCCGTGAAATCGCTTCGCTCAGCCATGGATCTCGGCTTGCGGCTGCACTTCAAGGGGAAGGTGGATCACCTCAAGACCTCTCTGGTCGAAACCAGCGAGGGTCCGCTGACCCGGCGTTATCTCTACCTCTACGATACCATCCCCGGCGGGACCGGCTATCTGAAGCAGCTGGCGACCCGACCTGACGAGATGAAGGACGTGTTCGCGCTGGCGATGGCGCACATGCGTGAGTGCGTCTGCAACCCCGACCCGCGGAAGGATGGATGCCCGCGTTGCATTCGCTCGCACGCTTCGACGTTTGGAAGCGGCGTCGTTTCAAGGGACACGGCGATCCGGATCATCGCCGAGATACTCGGCGACTGGGACAAGCTGCGCCGTATTGAGGGCGTCGACAGCGTCAAGATGAACAGGGCGCTGGAAAGCGAGCTGGAGGCGATGTTCGTGCGCCGTTTCAGCGAGATCGTGAGAAACGGCGGCGGGAAATTCGTGTCCTCGGTCGTTGGCGGCCAACCAGGCTATTTCATCAAGCTGGGTTCGGGGGAGTGGCATCTTCAGCCCCAAGTCGAGCTTCACAAGCGCTTTTCGAACGTTCCCACCACGCGCGCCGACTTCGTCCTGTGGCCGGCCATTCCCGTCCCGGGAACGAAACCGATCGCGATCTATCTCGACGGTTGGGAATGGCATCGCGACCGCATTCCGGAAGATCTGAAACTGCGGCAGGAGCTCCAGCGCTCCGGTCACGTCCTGGTATGGTCGATGACCTGGGATGACGTCGAGCGGCCCCCAGACAACGGCAAGAAGCACTATTGGGAACCGATCGGCGCCTTGCCCGAAGAGAGGTTATGTCTTCTCAACGGTGGAGCCGAGGGGGTCGCCGCCCTGACGACGCTGTTGGAAGCCTCATCGTTCGCTCAATTCATCCGCTACGTCGAACGGCCCGATGTCGCGCACTGGGCGAACGCTTCGACCGCATTGTCGACGGCGTTCTTCCTGCTGGGCATGCAGGCGGGCAAAGCCGCGAATGCCGGCGAGGTCATTGAGGGGTTCGCCGGAGAACAGGGCGCTGCGACGCTCAAGATCCCATCGGGCGCCATGCTAGGCCTCGTTGAGGCGCCAGGTATCGGTTGCGTGTCCGTCGCGGTCGAGAAGAGCTGGAAACCGCCCTCCTGGCCCCGCTCGGATTCCATGGCGACGGTTCTAGGATTTGAACATCGTCTCCAGTTTTCCGCTGCGGCGAAGAAGGCTTGGAGTGGAGCGCTCAGGCTTCTCAACCTGCTTCAGTTCGGAGGCCCATTCTATGTCGGATGCGCCGAGGGCATGGCCCTCGGTCCTGCGGCTCCCCCGGCCGCATCGGATACGGGTGCGCAGTCCGGCGCATGGGCTGAGGTTGAAGCGCTGGTCTTGTCGGAGCTCTTACCGCTGATCAGCAAGCTTAAGCGGCGGACGCCGCCTATGGCGCCTCCGGAGGCCTTGTATGAGGTCGCCGATGACACCGGCGCCGTTCTGGGGACGCTCGAACTGGCTTGGCCGGACCGCAAGGTCGGCTTGGTTATGGACCCTGACCTGCTAGACCAGTTCCCTGGGTGGACGATCGTCGTGTTCTCGGGAGCCGACAACCTGTTTGAAGACGACGCTGTTGGAGTGGCGGCCGAATGACACGCAAACCCGACGTCCACATCATGATCGATGCGCTTCTGTCCCAGAACCGTCTGCCTCGGGCGGTCCAGGACAAGGCGGCCAAGCTCATCCTGAAGCTCAAGAACGATCCCTCGGCCAACGGTATCAACTTCGAGAGCATCGAGGGCGCTCGCGATCGGCACATGAAATCGGCCAGGATCGACCAGGCCCATCGCGCCATCATCTACGACCGCGGCGGCGCCTTGATCGTGCTGTGGATCGACAAGCACGATGACGCCTATGACTGGGCACGAGACCGCGTCATTGACGTCAATCCTCTGACGTCCTCGGTCCAGGTCACGGACATGCGCCTGGTCGCGGCAACCCCTCATGCCCAACCGGATGCCGCGCATGCCAGCGCGCCCCGTTTCGCGGCCTATTCGGATTCCGACCTGATCTCGGTTGGTGTGCCCGAAGCGCTATTGCCGGCTATTCGCGCCATCGTCACGGATGACGAGCTGGAAGCCGGGAAATCCGGCATCCCCGCGGACGCTTACGACGCGCTCGTCTGCCTCGCCGCCGGCTATTCGGTCGAGGAAACGCTCGGCGAGTTGGAGCGCGCCCAGAGTCCCAGCGTGTCGACGGACGACTTCGCCGCCGCCTTGAAGACGCCAGAGAGCCAGCGGTCGTTCTGGTTCGCGGTAGATGACGACGAGCTTCAGAAAGTGCTCGACGAGCCCCTCGAATTCTGGCGCGTCTTCCTGCATCCGTCGCAGCGCAAGTTGGTCGATCGGCGCTGGAATGGCCCGGTCCTGGTTCGTGGTGGCGCTGGCACGGGCAAGACGGTGGTCGCCATGCACCGGGCACGCTATCTCGCCGACCGTCTCAACGTGACCAAGGACAAGCTCGGCAAGATCCTGTTCACGACCTTCACATCCAATCTCGCCGCTGACGTGCAGTCCAACCTGACCAATCTGTGCAGCACTGAGCAGATGGCCCGCATAGAGGTCCTTCATCTGGATGCCTGGGTGACGGACTTCCTTCGTCGGCAGGGGTACAAGCGCGAGATCCTCTACTCGGACGACCAACGCCAAAAGGACGCCTGGGATGCGGCCTTGCAGTCCCATGGGAGCAACATCGGGCTGAGCCCGTGCTTCCTCAAGGATGAATGGCGTCAGATCGTCCAGGCGAACGGCATCTCGGATTTGCCGGGTTATCTCCGAGCGCAGCGAGCCGGTCGCGGCACGCCGATCGACCGGAAGACCCGCGAGAAGGTCTGGGCCGTCTTCGCGGCCTATCGGGCAAGACTCGACGAGGAAGAGCTATCCGAGCCGGAAGATGCCTATCGCCATGCCCGGGAAATCCTGCTCGCCAAGCCGACAATGCTGCCCTACAGGGGGATCGTCGTCGACGAGGCCCAGGATCTCGGAGCCGAGGCGTTTAGGCTCCTGGCCGAGCTAGCCCCCAAAGCCGAGGGGGTGGCCGCGCCGGACAGCATCTTTGTCGTCGGCGACGCGCATCAGCGGATCTACGGCCGTCGTGCCGGCCTGACTAAATGCGGCATCAATGTCCGCGGCCGCAGCCGAAAGCTGCTCATCTGTTACCGCACCTCCGATGAGATCCGCCGTTTCGCGGAGGCGATCATCCAAGGCGTGACCGTCGACGACCTTGATGATGCGACGGATAACCTCAAGGGGTACCGGAGCCTGTTTCATGGCCCCGAGCCCGAGATTGCCGTGAGCTCGTCCTCGGACGATCAGATCGCTGCGCTGGTTCAATGGATCGAGCGCTGCAAGGCCGACGGCATCGACGAAAGCGAGGTCTGCGTGCTGGCCAGGACGAACGAGCTGGTCAAGGCCGCCGCGGATGCACTCAAGGCTCGTGATCTGAAGGTTTCCCTGCTGGCGCGCAAGCAAGCGGATGACCGTCGTCGGCCCGGCATTCGGCTGGGCACGATGCACCGCGCCAAGGGACTGGAATTCGCGGCTGTCGCCATCGTGGATGCGAACGAGGATGTCATTCCTCCGCGCTGGCTGATCGAGGGCGCGCCCGATGCCGCCATTCGGAAATCGCTTGTCGATGCCGAGAAAGCGTTGCTGCACGTGTCCGCCACCCGCGCCAAGAAGCGACTGCTCGTAGCGACCTCTGGACCCGCGAGCGACCTGATCACGGTCCTGGCGGGCGCCGGTTCCCGCACACGGAAGGCAGCATGATGCGAGCGGCCCTGTTGCCCCTATGCGCGACCGCAATTTCTGGCCGCATGATCGCAGCCCCTGCGATGGCGGCCGGGGATTTCCCGGTTTCCTCCTGCAAGTCCTGGAACGCGACCGTCATCGAGCGGGAGGGCATCGATTCCGGCGGCGCCATGATGAAGGGCATCATCACCAAGGCGGACCTTCAGGAGTATTGCGAACGATCCGGGCGGACAGACAAGACAATACGGTGGCAAGCCGACTGTCGGCCAGTGCGTAGCTAGCTACCTCAAGTCAGAAACTCGATCGAAACTCGTTGCCAAAGCGAACTGTCAAGCGGGAACGATCGCATTCCAATACGGCTCTAAGGAGCCACTTCAAGCGAGGTTCCCGCTACGATTAGGCGCCGACAGATCGTGCGCTTCAGGCAACCCTCCGCTGATCGCTCAGTTCAAGATCCTGTGCCCCAAGGCGGCTGGACGCATGCGTTGGGAGTAGCGCTACCAACGCGTTCAGCTGTCGCCGGTTCGAACAAAGCTCTAGATAGCGTCGCCAAGGGTTGTTTGCATCGAATGGTCGGATGACCGAGCTCTAATCCCGCTGCAGGTCCCCGATCAGGGCGTCCCAATAATATTCCGCTGCCCCCTCKAACGTGCGGATTCCGATTCATTCCGGCCGGGTATTCCGATTTGAAGCCGGCCACCGTTCCGATCTGATGTCGGCCACCATTCCGATTTGAAGCCGGCCGGGGTTCCGATCAATCCCCGGCCGGCTTCCGGAGAGTTTGGCGTTTTCGTTTGGG
>NZ_JBFTKP010000052.1:0-34510 GCF_056396005.1 Allobosea sp. 05T439
ATGGACTTCACCAAGCAGACGCGCCGGGCAGCCGAGATCCACAGCCGCTTCCTGATTCCGAAGGAGAAGACCTGCATCGACTGCCACAAGGGCATCGCCCATCTCCTGCCCGACATGACCGGTATCGAGCCCGGCTGGAAGGAAGCCCCCGAGCTCCAGGGCAAGGGCAGCGCCTCATGGCATGGGCCCGAGCGGGAATTGCGCGCCTATCTCGCCAGCATCGAGACGCGCTGAAGTCACTCATAAAGATGTATCTTGACCGCATCTTTAGGCCGTGCCCTATTTTAGAGGAGTGTCCCTGGGAAGGAATCGAACCGTGCAAATCGTTCGAGATGATGCGGGCGACATAACGATGGACGCTACGGTGCTGTCGGGGCGCCTCGGCATTTCGAATTCGGCGATGCGACAACTCATGCGCCGCGGCTTGGTCCATAGTCGCGTCGAGGTTGGGATTGGCGAGGATGCCGGTCGATGTCGGCTTGCACTGCGTTGTGGCAACCGCATCTGGCAAGCGGTGCTGGKACCGGAGGGCCAAATCGAGAGCGAAGAATTACGCCATCTGCGCGCAAGCGGAACATGGATAAACGTTCGGGCTGCAGGGAGCCAAGACGCCATCGGAAATCTGGCCGATCCGGTATTAGACCCTGTTCTGCCGGCCGGCGGGTAACGCGATGTTCGGCTTGCATCACCGCGGCGGATTGAACCAGGACACGGCAGTCGTAGGCGACCGCTTTCGCGCAGATTTAAGCCGATCCGAAACTGATTGCGATCATGTGGGGGATCTGTCGCGCGTTCTTCAGCGGCACTTACACCCTGGGTCATGCTGCGGATGCGTATCTGGATCTGATTGCGCCGTCCCTGCCTTGGGATGGCCTACCCGAGGCGCTGATGCAAGCGTAGAGAACGGCGAAAGCCGCACTCCGAAAATGCAGGCCCTTGGCCGCGACAGCATGCTCACCACAGGCAAGACCGTTTACCTGGGGAGTTGTCCCGCATGTCGCGGCGGCGACGGCAAGAGCAAGCTCGATCTCCGCGCTCCCGAACTGACCGCCAACGAGTGGAGCCACGCTGTTCCGCCCTCGRCCGCCTTCGATTGGCTCGCCGCTGGCTGGAGCGACCTCATCGATAACCCGGTGCCGAGCCTGATCTATGGTTTCCTGGTTTTCCTGGTGGCGCTCGGCGTCATCGCCGGCTTCGTCGCTTTCGGTGGGTACTACGTTCTAGTTCCGGTTTTGGCAGGCTTCATGATTGTCGGTCCGCTTCTCGCCGTCGGCCTCTATGAGAAGAGCCGCCGCCTGGCGATGGGGGACCGGGTTGGCTTGCCGCAGATGATCTTCGTGAAACCGGCACTTGGTGGGCAGGTCCTGTTCACCGGTGTCCTTCTGAGTCTGCTAATCTTGGTGTTACGCCCACTTCCGGGATTCGACCTCATCGCACCAATGCTATTCACGACCCGTATTGGCTGGGCGCTGGTTCTGGTTGGTGGCGCGGTCGGAATTCTGTTTGCTGCTTTCTCCTTTGCCATCAGCGTCTTCGGCCTCCCGATTCAGCTGGACAGACGTGTCGACGCCTTAACCGCGATGGGCGCAAGCATGGCGCTGGTCTGGAATAACCTGCCAGTGATGCTGGTCTGGGGTGGGGTCGTCCTCGGGCTGCTTATGCTGAGCCTGGCAACTGGGCTGCTCGGCCTGATTGTCTTGTTCCCGCTGCTGGGGCACGGGACCTGGTATGCGTATCGCGCGATCGCATCATAGGGCTTTCGCGGTGACGTGCTTAGGGGCCTGCGCATCCCGGCATTTCAAGGAAACGCCTGAGCTTGTGATACGTCAAAGACGTCCTTCGTAAGTGCTCTAGAGTGCTGCCAACGAACGGTCCTTGGCAAGTCAGGAGAGCACAACGTGAGGGATGATCGGGCGCGATATCTCGACGAACGGCTGCCCCGATATACGAGTTATCCAACGGCGCCGCACTTCACGAATGGGGTTGGCGCGCAAAGCTATGGCGACTGGCTCGGGGATCTCGCGCCAACCGCGAAGGCCTCGCTCTACCTCCATGTCCCGTTCTGTCGTTCGATGTGCTGGTATTGCGGCTGCCACACCACCGTTGCGCTGCGCGACCAGCCTATCGTCGATTACCTCGCGGTCTTGCGCCGAGAGATCGAGACCGTCGCGAGTCAGCTCCAGGCACCGCTTCACATCCACCATATTCATTTTGGCGGCGGCACGCCGACCATCGTCACGCCGGAGGATTTCCTCGGTCTGATGGCTCTGCTGCGCAAGCATTTCGCGATCCAACCGCAAGCCGAGATCGCGGTCGAGATCGATCCGCGCAGGCTGACCGCGGCCATGATGGAGACTTTAGGCATTGCCGGCGTCAATCGGGCGAGCCTTGGCGTACAGAGCTTCGATCCGCCTGTGCAGAAGGCGATCAATCGCATCCAAAGCGTCGAGCAGACCGCCGCCGTCGTTGCCGGCCTAAGGGCGTCAGGCATCAGCGGCGTGAATTTCGACCTGATCTACGGCCTGCCGAAGCAAACCGTTCGATCCTGCATCGAAACAGTCGAGCGCTGCGTCGAACTGCGGCCTGAGCGCTTCTCCGTCTTCGGTTATGCCCATGTTCCTGAGTTCAAAAAGCATCAGCGCAGAATTGACGAGAAGGATTTGCCTGACGGTCTGGAGCGCCGCGAACAGGCCGAGGCGATAGCGCAGGCGTTGGTCGCCGCCGGCTATATTCGCATCGGCCTCGATCATTTCGCCCTGCAGGATGATACTATGGGGCAGGCGCGCGCGGAGCGCGCGCTACGCCGCAATTTCCAGGGCTACACCACCGACGGCGCCGAGACGCTCATCGGTTTTGGCGCTTCAGCGATCGGCCGTCTTGAGAACGGTTATGTGCAGAACGAGGTCGTGCTCGGGCGCTATGCCGAGCGGGTGCTGAAGGGTGAGCTGGCCACAGCCAAGGGCTTCCGGCTTTCCGCCGACGACCGGCTGCGCGCCGAGCTGATCGAGCGCCTAATGTGCGATCTTGAGGTCGATATCGGCGCCGTCTGCGCCAGGCACAAGGCAAGCCCGGACGAACTGGCACAGTCCTTCCCGCGGCTGCAGGAATTGGCGGAGGAGGGCGTCATTCAGTTCGATGGCTGCCGCGTGCTGATGCCCGAGGACTCGCGCCTGCTCGTGCGCAAGGTGGCCTCGGTCTTCGACGCCTATCTCGGCCAGCCGGCGCGCAGTTACAGCCGCTCCGTGTAAAGGAACCGCCCGTCAGCAGCCGAAGGTCTCCGCCTCAGCCGTTATCACCGGAAGTATCCCATCAAATTTAATTGCTTCTAATCCGGGAAACACTTACCCGGCATTTGCCTAGTTGGCGGTCAAGGCCGCCTGAGCGCAAGCAAGTGCAGCCAAGAATCTGACAATCGCGCTCTGGAAAATACAAGAGGGCCTTTAGCGCACTCCCGCATGGCTGACCGCCAGGGCAACAAGTCCGATAATCAGAAGGAGCGTAGGCCCTATCGATATGGACCGAGCTGCATTGATTGCCTCTTCATGGGGCCATGCGTCCGTGAAGATGAACAGCAACCCGACTGCGTTCGCGACCGCCACAGCCGCGCCACCAAACCGCAAGACTTCGCGCGAAGAGCTGTTCATTTCCCTTCTCCACAACCGACATCATCGCAGCAGTCGAGCGAGGTTCTTTGCTCTGGCGCAAACAGCCACAACAAAGGGCCGCCCCGCGCGCGAACGCGGATAGGCGCATCGGTTCAATGGCATGTTCCAGTTCTCACTTGAGTCCCGCCGCGATGTGCGGTCGAAGACGTTCCCGGACATCAATCCGGAAGACCGAGCCGCCTCATCACGGCGGTAGTCAGGCGATCGCAGCGCCGGCCCGCAAAGGGAAATGCGTCGAGCAAGACGGGCCCGATCTGTTCGTCCAGTTCCTGGTGCAGGAGAAGGCGAGCCCTGTGCAGTCGGGTCCTGACCGTCTCCGGCCTTACGCTGAGCAACTCCGCCGTTTCCTCGACACTCAGACCTTCGATCACCCGTGCCATGTAGACGAAACGGTAGACGTCGGGGAGATTGTCGGTCGCCCGCTCAACAAGTTGCAGGATCTGACGTTGCGCCATCGCTCGCTCCGGGTCGTCGCAACCTGAGCTGCCGGGGAACTGAATGATCCGCGCATCGACACCCGGATCTCTCGATTGCGCAAACTCGACCGCCCGCCGGTTTCGGCGCAGGCGCCCCAGCGCCTCGTTGATCACGATGCGCGACAGCCAAGTGCCAAGCGTCGACTCTCCGCGATATCTTTCGAGATAGGAGAAGGCCCGGACATAAGCCTCCTGCACCACGTCCTCTGCTTCGCTGTCATTGGGGATAACGCCCCGGGCTATTCGGTAGAGTTTCTGATTATGCGTCCGCATGATCGTGCGAAACGCCTCTTGGTCACGCGCGAGGGCCCGCCGAACCAGTTCCATATCGTCGGCAGTGAGGACGGCGTCGAGGTTGCCTGTTCGAGCATGTGACATGAGCAATCCTCCTTCCTATTCATCAGATGGCGCGCGCCGAAAAAGGTTCCCCGTGGATAATCAACTGGTGAGCCGAAGCTGAGGGAGGTGACCGTCCAAGCCGCCCGCCCAAACGAACAGGAGCAACGCCGGCGCGAGCCGGGCTGAGCCAGGTTTCGACATGTGGGAATCGGGCTGGGCGGGAGGCGTTGGCCGGCCGTGACGACAGCGCCGCTGCAGGCTCAGCCACCCCATTCAGCCAGTTCAATGCCGCTCGCGGTACCCAGCAGTGCGATTGCCCGGCCGGCGACATGATCGATTACGTCACGGAGTGACTTGGGCTTCATATAGAATGCCGGAACTGGCGGGGCGATGATCGCACCGATTTCGGTCACCTGCGCCATCGTTCGCAAGTGACCGAGGTGCAGCGGGCTCTCGCGTACCAGAAGCACCAGCCTGCGACGCTCCTTTAGCTGCACGTCGGCAGCCCGGACTAGCAGGTTGTCCAGCTGGCCGAAAGCAATAGCCGAGAGCGAGCGGATCGAGCAGGGCGCAACGATCATGCCGATTGTCCGGAAGGAACCGCTCGCAATAGTCGCGCCGATATTCCGGTTGTTGTAGCAGTGAGTTGCCAGCCCCCGCACACGCTCCAAGGCCCCCGGGCCGACTTCGTGAACGAGCGTCCGTTCGGCTGCCTGGGAGACAACGAGATGAATCTCCACTGACCTAGCCGCAGCCAGCAGTTCGACAACCCGAAGCCCTATCGCGGCACCGGAGGCGCCACTAATTCCGACGACGACGCGTTCTGGGAGGTTCGTCATGATGCCCGTTTGATTGCGCTGGGCGAATCCAGCCCGAGGCTGGCCCAGATCGCATCGACCCGGGCGACCACTGCGGGATCCATCTCCAAAACCTCACCCCACTCCCTTTCGGTTTCAGGGCCGATCTTGTTGGTGGCGTCTATGCCGAGCTTGCCGCCGAGCCCTGGTTTGGGACTGGCAAAATCGAGGTAGTCGATCGGCGTATCGGTCAACTTCACCAGGTCGCGAGAGGCGTCGCAGCGCGTCGCGACAGCCCACATGACTTCCCGCCAGTCCCGGACATCGATATCCGTATCTACTACGACAAGCAGCTTCGTGTAAGTAAATTGCGGGAGTATTGACCAGAGCCCAAGCATCAGCCGGCGCGCCTGGCCCGGATAGCGCTTGTTGATGGAAACGACTGCGATGCGATAGGAGCAGGCCTCCGGCGGTAGCCAGAAATCTTCGACCTCTGGAAATTGGCGGCGCAACAGAGGCAGGAATAGCGGAGTTAGCGCCTCGCCGATCCGCGATGGTTCATCTGGGGCACGGCCGGTGAAGGTGGAAAGATAGAGTGGACAGCGGCGCATGGTCACCGCGGTGACAGTCAGCACGGGGAACGGTTCGACGGCGTTATAATAGCCAGTATGGTCGCCAAAAGGGCCTTCGGGCGCTGTATCGCTTGCCGACACCGTGCCTTCGATCACGATTTCGGCCTCAGCAGGAACGGAGAGCGGTACTGTCACACACGGGGTGAGCACAGGCCTCTCGCCGCGCAGAAGGCCGGAAAACCGCAGTTCTGAGACCGTCTCCGGCAACGGAAGGACCGCGGAGAGGATGGTGGCGGGATCGGCTCCGATTACAACGGCAACCGGCATGTCGCGACCTAAACGGCGCCATTGCTCATGATGACGCGCCCCGCCGCGATGCGCCAACCAACGCATGATCGCCCGATCACGGCCGAGAACCTGCATCCGGTAGACCCCGACATTGCTCTCGCCCTCAGGCAAGGGCGGGTTTGTAATGACCAGCGGCCAGGTGAGTAGCGGCGCCGGTTCGCCTGGCCAGCAGATCTGCGCCGGCAAGGCGCGCAGGTCGATCTCGTCACCGCGGAACACACGTTCCTGTACAGGGGCCCCGTTTTGCCGACGTGGGCGCATCGTCATCGCCGCCCGCGCCAGCGGCAATTTGCGCCAGGCATCGGCAAGGTCACGGGGGGCCTGCGGCGCGCGTAGTTCGGCCAGCGCTTCGCCCAAGGCCGGCAAGTCCTCGGGCCGGACACCGAGCCCCCAGGCCACACGCTCGACTGTGCCGAAGAGATTGGTCAGCAGTGGCATCTCGGCCTGAGAACCATCGGGCCGGATCGGTCGGATGAAGAGCAAGGCGGGGCCGCCCTCACTGAGGACGCGGCGGTGAATCTCAGTGACCTCATGCACCACGCTGACCGGCTCGCTGATGCGCTTAAGCTGACCGGCCTCCTCGAGGTGATCGACGAAGCCACGTAAGTGGCGAAAGGCGGGAAGGTGGCGGCGGTTCAGCAAGATAAGCGCTCCGTTCTTGAGCGATCATCGCCTGAGCCATTCGCAGCCGTCTTTGTCCGGGCGCAACGATCAAACCGAACACTCCTCGCTACTCTGCCGGTCGGAGGTCACCTGATGCCATCGTCCCCAATAGCTTCCCCGAGCCTGCCCCATTTGTTGTCGCTGGCTTTGCGCCCGCTTCCGCTCGCGCCTCTGCAGCACGTGCTTGCTCTGTTCCTATATGGCATCGGGAAACGTCATCCCGGCCTCTACGAGCGATTGGGATGCCACGCGAACAAGCGCTTCGGCATCGATCCGACCGACCTGCCATTCGCATTCGTGTTGGAGCCCAAACTGATACGCCCCGAAGCAACCGCCGTTCGCTGCCTTCCTTCTCGACTTGATGCGAGCATTCGCGGCCCGTTGTCGGCATTGGTCGGGATGGCTGAAGGCCGGCTGGATGGCGACGCACTGTTCTTCTCGCGCCAACTCGATATCGAAGGGGATATCGAAGCCGTGCTCGCATTGCGCAATGCCGTAGACGATGCCGGACTCAACCTCGCGAACGAGTTCCTAGCCGGGCTTGGCTTGCCCGGACGAGGGATCGCCAAACTCCTCAGCCGGCATCAGTTCGCAACCGCGACGGCCGGAGCTGGATCATGGAGCTGATCTGTCCGGCCGGAACCCCCGCGGCTTTGAGAGCGGCGGTCGAAGCTGGAGCCGACGCGGTTTATTGCGGATTCCGCGATGAGACCAATGCCCGCAATTTCCCTGGCCTCAACTTCAGCCGTGAAGAGCTGCGTCAGGCGATCGCCTTAGCCCATCGGCATGGGGTCAAAGTCCTGGTGGCGATCAACACCTTTGCTCGGGCGGGCGCTCTCAGCCTCTGGCGCGCCGCGGTGGACGATGCCGTGGCCGCCGGTGCCGATGCTCTGATCCTGGCGGATGTCGGAGTGCTCGATTATGCCGCCACTCGCCATCCGGAGCAGCGTTTGCACCTGTCGGTGCAGGCTGGTGCGGCCAATGCGGATGCAATTCGCTTTTATATCGAGAGCTTCGGAGTTCGCCGCGTGGTGCTGCCCCGGGTTCTGAGCGTGCCAGAGATCGCAGCCGTGGTTCGCGAGGCAAATTGCGAAACCGAAGTCTTCGTCTTCGGGGGGCTTTGCGTCATGGAGGAGGGCCGTTGCTCGCTCTCGTCCTATGCCACCGGCAAGTCACCGAACATGCAAGGGGTCTGCTCACCAGCTAGCCATGTTGCTTATGAGCAGGTGAACCGCCGGACTGTTTCGCGGCTCGGCGGGTTCACCATAAACGCCTTTGAGAAGGGCGAGCCGGTCGGCTACCCAACGTTATGCAAGGGGCGCTTCGCCACCGAGCATGGAACTGGTTACATTTTTGAAGAGCCGGTCAGCCTTGATGCCGCCACCATGCTACCAGGCCTTCAGAAAGCTGGCGTAACGGCATTGAAGATCGAAGGCCGCCAGCGCGGACGCGCGTATGTCGCCGAGGTCGTGCGCTCGTTTAAGCGAGCCATCGCAGCGCTCGACGAGGGGCGAACGATCGAGGCCCAAGGCTTGAATCGCATGACCGAGGGTCAGACGACCACAGTCGGAGCCTATCGCAAGACGTGGCGCTGACGAATTCGCGCGGCAAATTCCGAGGACATCTCATATGCAGCTCACTCTCGGCCCAGTGCTGTTCAATTGGTCCGCCGACGATTGGCGCGATTTTTACTTTCGGGTGGCTGATGAGGCGCCGGTCGATATTGTCGTAGTCGGCGAGGCTGTCTGCTCGAAGCGATCGCCATTCTTCATCGAACATCTGCCCGCCGTCGTTGAACGGCTGGAGGCTGCAGGCAAAGTTGTTTTGCACTCCTCGCTCATCCTGGTTTCGTTGTTGCGTGAGCGGCGACAGATGGCGGAACTGATGCAGGGGGGGGTAACGGTCGAAGTCAATGATCTGACCTGCCTGGCCTCGCTGGCCCAGCGTCCGCATGCGATCGGACCGTTCGTCAATGTCTATAACGAAGCTACCGCTGCGTTCGTGGCTGGACTGGGCGCGCAGCGCCTCTGTTTGCCGCCGGAGTTGCCCCTGGCATCGGTCGCTGCGATCGCGACCGCCGTTCCGGACGTCGCTATCGAGGTCTTCGCCTTCGGGAAGGTGCCCTTGGCCATCTCCGCGCGCTGCTATCATGCCCGCATCCACAAGCTCTCTAAGGACAACTGTCGCTTTGTCTGTGAGAAGGATTTGGACGGTCTTGCGGTAGAGACACTGACGGGAGAGGGGTTCCTCACGGTGAATGGCGTTCAGACGCTGTCCCATACATGCGCCAATTTGATCGAAGACATCCCCGCTTTGACGAAGGCTGGTGTGGACTCGCTTCGGCTGTCACCGCAACGGTGCGACATGGTGGGCGTCGCGCAGGCTTTTCGTGATGCGATTGACGGGCGTGTCGAAGCCGGCGAGGCAAGTCGCTTACTCGAAGAGATCTACCCCGGAGTGGCTTTCGCAAACGGTTTTCTCCACGGCGCACCCGGCTTCACCCGGGTTCAATCCGGCGCGACCGCGGTGGCCTAGATATCCGCGCCACGATCGCAGGGAGGCAGCTATGCCGAAGGATCCCAAAATTCCGGCCGCCGATGGTGCCCTATCCCGTATACCGGTTGATGAAGCCGGTGAGCTAATCGGAAGGCTTCGCCATGTCCTCCTTCCGGCCGGCCTGGATTGCCAATGCCGGGAGACACTCACCGGCGCGCTGGACCGGTTTAGCCTGATGGAAAAGCGCCGTATCGGACGGCGTAGGCTCGCCCAGGCTCGTGATCACAAGGAGCGCATCGTCGCACTTCTCGCTTTCCTGTCGGAACTCGATCAGGTCACGGAAGCTGAGAGTGATMGAACGGTCTTTGAGGAGATGGCATTGCTTTTCATCGAGATCGCCCATTGCGCTCAAGCCAGCGCGACAGCCCTCAGGGCGTTGGACGCTCGCATCTGAAGAATCGAATTCTTTGTCTTTTCGCAAACCGGTGCATCAGACGAACGGCTAGATTTCCAGTCCCGGCCGTTCCGGAAATGTCTGCGATGAGCTCGCGGATCGGGCGGCGAAGTGATCAAATTGTCCGGCATCGTTCGGCGATCTGATTGAACGCGATATGCAGAGGACAGCAGGTATCATGGCTCCGATTCCCCGTCTGCGGTCTTATGGCGGCCCCGCCCTGCTGTCCTACGGTTTTCGTCCGCTCTATCTCATCGGCGCGCTGTATGCTGGCGTCGCGGTTTTGATCTGGCTGCCGTTCGTGACTGGTCGGCTGGACCTCCCCACGGCCTTCGTGCCGGTTGACTGGCATATCCATGAAATGCTCTTCGGCTATCAGGCTGCCGCCATAGGAGGCTTCCTTCTGACGGCTATTCCGAACTGGACGGGGCGACTGCCAGTGCAAGGCACTCCTCTGCTCGTACTGGTCATCGCCTGGCTTGCTGGCCGCATCGCAGTCGCAACCTCCGCGTGGCTGGGCTGGCGCACGGCGATGCTGATCGATGGCACCTTTCTCACACTGCTCGCACTTGCCGCTGCGCGGGAAATTTTCGCCGGACGCAATTGGCGCAACCTCAAGGTCGTCATTCTTGTTGGCCTGCTGCTCGTAGCCAACCTTGCCTTTCACCTCGAGGCTGGGATCGCCGGGTCGGCTGTGTATGGACGGCGGCTCGCCATTGCCGTCATCATTACGCTCGTCTCGCTTATTGGCGGGCGCATCATTCCAAGTTTCACGCGCAACTGGCTCGCCGCACAGGGACCGGGGCGCCTTCCTATTTCGTTCGGCGCTTATGACAAGGCAGTTCTAGCCGCGACAGCAATTGCATTGGTTGGCTGGATTGTTCTCCCTGACGGCCCCGCAACAGGGGGGCTGCTCCTTACCGGAGCCGGGCTCCACGCTTTCCGGCTCGCGCGCTGGGCTGGACATCGCACATGGCGGAATCCGCTACTGGTCATCCTTCATGTTGCCTACGCCTTTGTGCCGCTCGGCTTCGCACTCACTGGAATGGCTAGTTTCGACCTGCTTCCGGCCGCTGCGGGGGCGCATGCTTGGACGGCTGGCGCGATGGCCACACTGACACTCGCAGTGATGTCACGCTCCAGCCTTGGCCATACGGGACGGCCTCTCGTCGCCACCCCGGCCACTCAGGTTGTCTACGGCCTCGTGGTCATTGGCGCCGTGGCCCGGATCTGCTCGGCAACGGGCCACGGGCCTGCTTCGCTGCTGCATATCGCGGGCCTCGCTTGGTCGGCCGCCTTCCTTGTCTTTGGGGTGGCCTATTGGAAGGTCCTCACTGGTCCGCGTCTCGCCACGAAGGCTGAAGCTGTTATGCGTTCAGCGTGAGGTCACTTGCCGTTGGCGGGATTTTAGCAACATCCGGTTGGGACGACACCGCTAGCAGCCTTTGCAAACGCGAGTGCGATTTCGCGCCTCCTCTCGGCATCTGATCCCGGTAGCGGGATGGGGCAGGAGGGGTTGCTCAGTCGTGGACTGCCTCCGGCCGCCTATTCAGCATCCTCGGCCAACCGTGTCAGGCCGGGGATGTCGCGCACCATCAGCTTCTGGCGCCCGCCTTCGACCAGTCCCTGCTCCTCCCAGGCGCTCAGAATACGAGAGACGGTATGCAACGTCGTACCGGTCATTTCGGCAATATCCTTCCGCGAGATCGGGAAATCGACGTGCGTGCCGCCTACTTCGCGGCGGCCGGCCTGGTCGACGAGCCGGAGGACGGTGTGCGCAACTCTCCGCTCAACCTCCTGCGTCGACATCTCGCGAATGCGGGTATGGGCTTCATCCAGGCGCTGGCCGATGGTGCGTATGGCGTTCATCGCGAGATGCGGATTGTCCTCGACGAAGGAATCCCAGAACTCTGTCGGCCAGGCGGCCACAAGACTGTCGACGGCGGCGGTGGCAGTGCCAGGGTAGTCGCGCCGGTTCAAGGCCTGGGCGAAGCCGAAGAGGTCGCCTGGGTGTACCACGCGCACAATGATCTGTTGGCCGTCGCGTGTGACCTGCGTGACTTTGAGGCGGCCGTGAAGGAGCAAATAGAAGAACGCCGCTGTATCGCCTTGTTCGAAGACCGCGTCGCCCTGCTGAACCCTGCGCGCGGTCGCCTTGGCGCAAAGACGGTCCAGCTGGGGCTCGCTCATCGCGGCGAAGAGGGGAACCTCGCGCAAGACGCTGCGGTCCAGGGCCATGGTATCAGGCTTCCACTCTCGGGGGATCGGCGAACCCGGATGTACGAAAGGAGTTTTTATCCGTCAGCGGCGGCGGACTATGGCGGGTAGACCACCCATGTTCAAGAGTGTGCTGGCGGTCGCTACGTCGCACGTCAGTCCGCGGATTACTCACGGAACCAGCCCCCCGATAGCGACTGTTTTCAGGCCGGCCAAGGCCAGCACGGTGCAGGTGTAGCCAGTGAGTGCGCCGCTCAGAAGCCAGGACTCCCGATGCATCTGCATGAAGCCAAAGACGATTAGCGCGGCCTTTGCCGTTCCAAGCAGCCAGAAGGCCAAAGCGCCAAACGGCCCGGATCCGAACTGAGCTGCGGCAACAAGGTTCAATGCGGTGGCCAGCAGCAGCGCGAACCAGATGCGCAGTGGAGAAAGGGGGCCGAAACAGGCTCATAGGTCACCCTAGGTGCACAATCGGCAAGATCGTAACCCAGACGAGGTCGATGACATGCCAGACAGTGGCAATGGTCGCGACGAAACGCGGCCTTGGCCACCACGCGGCGCCGAGCAGCAGCAAGGCGCCGAACAGGACATGGGCGAGGTGGAAGCCGGTGATCAGAAAGTAGAGTTCGAATAGGCGGCTCTCGTCAGGCATTGTAGGTATCTCGCGCGCATAGCCGGCCAGCTTGATCGCGCAGAAGGCAAAGCCGCCGACTGCGGCGATGATCAGGTCACGCGCCGGCCGCAGTGCTTGTACCGCGCGTGCGGCGAACAGGCCGCTGCCGAGCAGCACGACCGTTGCAAGGCCTGCAAGCCTGAGGTCAAGATGCTGCCGCGCGACGGAGAAACCAGCCGGATCCGCAATGTTCGCGATTGCGAAGCCGGCGAGCAGCGCAGCGAAGATGATAAGTTCGCTCCAGATCAGCAACCAGAGAAGCAGATCTGTCTCCGGTTCCTCGCGGACGGTGCTTTCAGCCGTGGCATGGTGTTGCAGCATGTGACTGCTCATGCCAGCCGCAGGCGTTGGCGAGCGCGCACAAGGATCCGCTCATGCCAACGCGGTTCCTTGACTAACCGAAAGCCCAGATGATCCGGAGGCGCGCCAACCGAACACCCACCGCTCTTCGGGTTACGGATAAAGAAGCTCATCATCGCGCGGTGCTGGCCCTCGACGACATAGATCCCGCAGGTTTTCGCTTCAGTGACGGGCACGCCTGCTGCATTCAGCGTGACGCGAGTCAGGCAGGTGCGTGTCCATTCCCAGACATTGCCAGCAATATCGTGGACGCCGTGCTCATTGGTGCCGAAGCTGCCAGCGGGTTGCGGTTTCTGTKCGCGCCCGCTCTTGAGTTCGGCTTCGCGTTCATAGCTTGCGAGCCAGCGTCGCGCCGGGTTCGGGTCGCCGCTGTCCGGGGCGCCTTGATCTTCGACGAAACGTGATCCGGCCGCGTGAACCCATTCGTGAGAATCCGGAAGCCGCCAGTTTGCTCCGGTCTTGTGCGACAGCCACTCAGCGTATGAGGTTGCGTCAGCGTAGCTGACGCCGGTAACGGGCAGAGTGCCAGGCGCTGATACGTTATCGATTTCCTTGCAGACGCCCTCGGCTACACAGACTGCGTAATCCGCGACAGAGACCTGATAGGTCATGATTTCGAACCCGCTGCTGCGGATTTCCACAAGGGGCCCGCGAACCGGCAGCCCGTCGCGGCTGTACTCGCCAGCAAGCCGATGTTGGAACGTGGCGGCAGGAACGGTGACGGTTTGCGGTTGGAAGGGAGGGGTTCCTCCGGCATCACGCAGGGGGAGCAATGCGGCCGCGCCGGTTGCCGCAATGAGTGCGAGCGGCAGTGCAAATGGCCAGCCGAAGCGGCGGAAGGGCATATCCATGTCTGGTTGCCTTGGTGAAAGGAGTAGCCCCCCATTGCGAGAAGCTACTCCTGAGCGACTTCAGATCCCGACGGGAGCGCGGATCTGCTTCATCAGGTCGTCGTTCCATTCGCCCTCGACCTTGAAATGACCGGCAGCGCCGAGTTCGAAGGCTTCGATCAGGTTGTGGTTCACATAGGCGTAGATGCCGGGCTGCTGGAAGGTGTAGAGCGCTGCACCTGCGCAGCCGCCGGGGATGAACCAGGTTTCCTGATCGAGCTCGGGCGGGTTGCGGAACTTGCCAGTGGCCCAGACATAATCGCCATGGCCGCCGATCAGGTGCGGGCGCGTGTCGCGATTGGCTTGGGAATGGATGACAAGGACCGTTTCTCCGACCTTCGCAGTTAGCGCATTCTTGCCGGTGAGTGCCCCAACCTTGCCGTTGAAGACAATGTGGCTCGGGGTCAGCGTGCGCATCGCCTTCTGCACATCCTCATGGGCTTCGCCGGCGCTGGCATAGCGCTTGTACTTTCCGTTCGCGTCGCGCGGCACATAGAAATCCTGTTCGCCGACATAGTAGACCCGATCGTATTTCAGCGACTTGCCCTGATGATCCTTCAGGCCGTCGCGCGGCAGCACCATAATGGCGCCATTCATGCCGGCAGTGACATGCCATGGGACCATGCCGGGAGGGGCGCAGTGGTAGACGAACACCCCTTGCTTGGTCGCCTTCCAGCGAAGCACGGTTCTTTCGCCCGGATTGACTTCCGTCAGTGCGCCGCCGCCCAAGGCGCCGGTAGCCGAATGGAAGTCGATATTGTGCATCAGCTCATTAGTTTCGGGATTGATGAGCGTCAGCTCGACATAATCGCCCTCGTGGACGACCATCAGCGGTCCCGGCACGGTGCCATTGAAGGTGAAGGCGAAGGTTTCCGTGCCCTCAGCATCGAGGACGATCTTCTTCTCCTCGATCTTCAATTCGAACTCGACGATCTTCGGACCGTCCGTGGCCACCTGCTCATGGGCGTGGACGAAGGGCGGGTCGACGAGCTTGACCTTGACTCGGGGAAGCTTGGCAATGTCGGCGGCGCTGGCCTTGACGAGGGGCGCCGGGGCAGCCTCTGCAGTCTGGGGGGCCATCACAGCCTGCACGATGGCTCCGGATGTTGCTGCACCTGCCAGGATGCTGCGCCGAGTCAGCTTGAAGTCTTCGCCCATGACGTGTCTCCTAACGGAACGKCCGGTCGTTACCGGTCATCACCTTTGTAGAGACTTGAGGGAGACGTTCTTTGTTGCGGCACAACAAAAGTCAATATTTCGCCCTATTCAGTTGTTCGCCATCATCGCGGGCGTCCAGACAGGGTCGTAGGTAAGCCACGTCTCGACCGATGAGACACCCTCGACGGCGCTAACGCGCATTTCGACCGCGTCCTTCAGAAAGCCCGCCAGCGGGCAGCCTCTGGCCGTGGTAGTCATTGCGATCCGTACGCCGCCGTCCGGGCTGGTCTCGATCGAATAGATCAATCCTAGGTCGAGCAGGCTGCGACCCAATTCAGGATCCATAACATCGCGTAAAGCGTTACGGATCTCAGCGTCGAGTGTCGCCGTCATGATGAGGCCTTGCCGCCATGGCGGATCAGTAGGCGGTAGGCCGTTCCGCTGGCATCGAAATTGCCGGCCCATTCATGTCCTCTTTTCGCCAGTTCCGGGAAGAGGAACAATGGCTCACGAGCCAGTAGCGCGAACAAAGTCTCTCCGGAGCGTAGCTCTTCCATCGTTTCGAGAATGCGCACCATCGGTTCTGGTGGCTCAAGATCGCAGAGGTCTAATTCTTCAACCGGATCGGGCCAGTGAGCTGCTGACGGACTGCTACCGAAGGCAAGCGATGTCTCTTGCTGTTCAACTTCGACCGGCGTGAAGATCACCTCCCAGTCTCCGCCGTCCAGTGGCCGATCGCTGGCGCCGAAGCCACGATTGGCCATGACTGAAAACAGCGGCACGGGCCGAAACGGAGCGAAGAGCTTGAGGCTCTCGCCAGGTTTCAATGCCTCTACGGCGTCCATGATCGCTTGGAAGGGTTCGCCTCCCGCCTGCAGGATCGGCCGAACATCAAGCTCGCGGATGGGCGGGTTCGTTGAAGCTGCCATGAACGGGTCCTTTCCGAATGGGCTGAGGTAAGAAAAGCCGAGGCACGCCACCCGCCGTCCGGCTGGCAGGGATCAATTCGGCGAGCTGGCGAATACGGACAAGTTCCACGACGATGCCAGCCGTGCCGGCGAGGCACAGCAGCGAGGCGAGCTGAAAGATGCTGCCTGCCTGGACGGCGAGCGCGACGGTTCCAAGCATAACACCCACAAAATAGAGAAAGAACCAGTGACGCGCGCGCTTCGCGTTGAGAAGGTCCGCGACCCGTGGGGGCGCGACGCGACCGAGCAATGGCCCGAACACTTCGAGCCAGGTCATGAACGAGACAATCTTGGTGAGTTGAGCAAGCGTCAGTCCACTCAACCATCCGAAAACGAGCAGGAAGACCAGAGCGGCAACCCACGGCTCAGGGGCTCCACAGAGCAACACTATCGGCAGAAGCAATGCACACAGGCCAAGCGCCGCAAAGGCGACGATACTCGCCAGCATATTGAGTTCGAGTGCCTTGCGGCGGCGAGCGCGGTAGAGGGAAATCATGTCCCCACCGTAAAGCAGGGTAACAAGCGCAAGGCCGGTCATGGCAAGAAATGCCAGTCCAGCTCGCCCCTGTTCGAGAGTGATGAAGAAGAAGGCGCCCGCCGCGAGTCCTAGCGAAAGCGTTCCGCCAACCAGAACGAACTGCGTGGTCCGACGCTCGGTGTCAGGCGTCATCATGAACATGGCCAGCAATTTGTAGCTGACGCCGAAGGCAGTGAAGCTCAGCCAGCCTCCGAGGCCGAGCATCGCGTGCAGGGACAAACCGTCCGTCAGCAAAGCAGCAAAAGGCAGGGCAGAAAGATGCCCTGCGAGGATGCAGGCAAATAGAAACCCGCTAAGTCCCGTGGCCGCGAGGGCGGCGAGTCCGACGAGCACGAAGCGAGGCAGAAGTGTCAGGGGACGAGAGCGCAACAACGTAATGGCGAGCATGATGCCGAGCAGGCTGAAGCCCGCCAACAGCACCAGGCCCGACAGCGGCAGCAATTCCGGCGCGAATGGCAGCATGCCAGATACGGACGCAAAACCAGCGCAGAGCCCAGCGAGCCCCCCCAGCGTCAGGGCAAGAGCCGGTAACGCCAATCGCGGACAGGAGAGAGGACGTGCGACTAGAACGGGCACGAACTGAAGCAAGGCGCCAGCCATGACCAGGCTGAGCCAGCCGATCGACAGTAGATGGACAGTGATGAGGGTGGCGGGCTCGGCGAGCCCATATGCCGGGTAGCTAATTCCAGCCACCATCATGGCTTCGGCCGCAAATAGGCAAACGAGCGCGGCCGCGAAGTAACTCATCGTCCAGCGAGAGAGCGATGCAATCGGCACGACCGGGCTCCTTCGCAAGGGGACGAGTGTTAGCTGCCGCAGGTACAGTGATTGCCTTCGCCATGGCCGCCACAGCCATCGGAAGGCTCCTCGGTCCGGTGATCGGCAGCATGATCAGTGCGTTCGATTGCAACCTGCCAAAGATGGGGACCCTCGACGATATAGGTCCACACATAGGCGCCGGGATAACGCGCCTCAATTTGGCGGCGCAGCGGGACCGGATCATGATCATTCACGATACAGAAGGCCGTCCCTGGCTGCAGCTGCTCGATGATGCCGAAGATGGTGGCGTGCCGGACAGTCGGCGGGATCGTGCGCACATCAAGTGGCTCGAATCTCGAAATTTCCATAGTTGGACCCTCGTTGCAGACGCCAGTTGGCCGTCGGACAAGCACAACCTAAGCCGTCGGGGCAGAAACAACTTTGTTGAAGCTCAAAGAAGCGGTCAGTTGCGTAGCTCATCGCTAATAGGCACGCCATTACTCAACTGAGCCTCGGCAGAGGCGCCGGTCGGCGTTTACGATCTGGGCCATCTAAACTCTACGGAGGACGCGGATAGCATGGCTCGCCCGGTCGCGGCTTTCGCCAGAAGTGCCACCCTTGCTGACGAACGGGATCAAATCCGGATTATAGCCCGTCAGCATAAGATCTGAATTTTCGCGATCTCGAAGGCTTCAAGAGCCGATTGTTGACAAACTATATTGATTTCTTCGGATACTCGCGCCAGCGACCTAGCGTCTTGTAGATTCATATCGTCAGAATCCTCGCGAGTCCGGCTTACTACTGCTCAAGGTAGAGGACGACAGCGATGAGCAAGCTGCAGATGATCGCGGTCGCCACTCCGCTCTTTTGCAGCACGCCCATGCGGTAGAGCAGCACGGCCATGACCATGATGGCGGGGGTGGCGACGATCAGGCCGAACTGGGCGTCGGTCATGAGACCCTCCTTAGGCCGCGAGCGAGCGATAGATCGCCGGCAGCGCAGCCGGCAGCCGAGACAGTCTGGAGACGATGGCATGACCGTGCTGCCCGAACAGGAAGGGCAGATAGGCGCGCGCCTCGCGGTCCACCGTGACAGCGAAGACGACGAGCCCGGCGCCGCGCGCCTCGGCCACCGCCTTGCGCGTGTCCTCCATGGCAAAGCGACCTTCATAGTGGTCGATATCGTTCGGCTTACCGTCGGTCAGCACCAACAGCAGCTTCCGGCGATCAGGCTGGCGCTTGAGCCGGGCGCTGGCATGCCTGATCGCGGCGCCGATACGGGTGTAGAAGCCGGGCCGCAGCGCCGCGATGCGCGCCTCGACTGCCTCCCCCATCGGTTCGTCGAAGCGCTTGAGCGTTTCGATCCGCACCCAGTCTCGGCGGCGCGAGGTGAAGCTCAGGATCTCATGGCGGTCTCCGCAGGCGGCGAGCCCATGAGCGAGCACGGAGAGTGCCTGTTTCTCGACATCGAGCACGCGCAGGTCGTCGAACCATGAATCGGTGGACAGCGACACATCCAGGAGGGTGGTGACGGCGAGGTCGAAGGTTTGCGGACGGCTGGCGAGATAGATGCGATCAGTGCCCGGCCCACCTGCTGCAAGATCGGCCTGCCGACGTACCACCGCGTCGAGATCGAGATCCGGGCCGTCGATCTGGCCCCGCTGCGGCTCACGGCAGGGCCGCATCGCCTCGAACTGGCGCTGCACGCGGCGCGCCAAGGCGCGCGTCGCATCATCGGGGGGCACGCAAGGCGCTCCGCCGCTCGCGGTGCCGACCACCACCCGGCAATGGTTCTCGCGATAGGTTCCGGTGCGGAAATCCCATTCCGGATAGGTCAGCTCCCCGGTCAGCGGCGTGGGGTCGACCGCTTCCGGCGGCAGGTCGAGGTCGAAACGGAAGCGCGAGGCGGGGCGCCCCTTGCGCTCGCCGAGCACCATGTCGTCGAGCTCGTCGGCCGCTTGGGGGTCGTGGTCGTCGCTGTCGTCGGATGGTCGGTCGACCCGCACCATTTCTGACATGGCGAGGATCTTCTCGAAGCGGTTGAGGATGAAGGGGCTGCGCTCCTTGTCATGCTCCGCCAGCTGCTCGCGGCTCGCTGTATGATGCTGCATGCCGGTCTCGGGCGCAGCGGCCGAAGGCGGTCGATCATCGTCGCGGCGGCGTGCGGTTGTCGGCTCCGTCGCGACGACGATTGGCCATAGCGGGACGGCGAGCGCGGGCAGATAGCCGGGCGGTGCCTTGTCCTCGGGCTTGTCTGGCGGGGGCGCAGAGCCTGCGGCTCCGTTTTCGAGAAGCCTGCGGATCAGGGCCTCGACCCTGGCCTCGATCGCGGGAAGGGACGCGCGCCGCCGGATGGCGAGCGTTGCAGCCGCCAGCCGACGATAACGCTCGCTCATGCCCGGAAAGGCGGCAAGGACAGATGCCACTAGGTGCTCCGCTGCGGCAATGAGAGCGAGGTCGCGTCGTAGCGGGTCCGTCTCGGTTACGGGCCTGGTCGGCATCACTGCCATACAGGCGACGAGCCAGAGATAGAGATCGCGATTCAACGCGGGATCGGCGAAGAGCGCGATCTCCGGGGGCAGATGCAGGTTGTCGGCCGTCCGCGATGGCTGGGCCAGCCGCTCCTCGCCGAGACCGACGCGCTGGCGCCAGTTCAGTCGGTGCGCGGCGCTGCGCCCGCGGACCGGCGCCAGCCTCACGCCGTGCTCGCCGCCGAACCCGCGAAAGCAAACGGAGAGAACTGGGGCGATTTGCGATAGCGTCACGGCGGCCTCGGGATGGYGCGGCCAACTCGCGGTCTCGCCAACAAGCCGGTGCCAGAAGCGCCCGACCGTCTCCTCGAACTCCAGGAAATCCAGCATGGCCCTCTCAGTCCAGCACGGCCCGGGCGATCTCCATCAGCCCAGCCTTCACCTCTGGCTCGTCGGTCAACGGCTCGATCAGCGCCGAGATGACCGCCTCGCGTCGCGGCAGGCCTGCATCGATCAGGCTGGCGCAATAGACCAGAAGCCGGGTCGAGACGCCCTCTTCCAGGTCCTGGCCCTTGAGGCCGCGTAGCCGTCGCGCGAGATCGACGAGCGGAGCGACTGCAGTCTCGTTTAGCCCGCTCTCCTCTGCGACCACGGCGATCTCTCGATCGTGCGGCAGGAAGTCGAAGGTGATCGAGACGAAGCGCTGGCGGGTCGAGGGCTTCAGGTTCTTTAGCAGGCTCTGGTAGCCGGGGTTGTAGGAGACCGCGAGCATGAAGGAGGGCGGGGCGGTGAGCACCTCGCCGGTTCGTTCCAGCGGCAGGATACGGCGGTCGTCGGTCAGCGGGTGCAGCACCACTGCGACATCCTTGCGGGCCTCCACGATCTCGTCGAGATAGCAGAGACCGCCTTCGCGGACTGCGCGCGTCAACGGCCCATCCACCCAGACGGTCTCGCCGCCCTTGAGCAGATGGCGTCCGGTCAAGTCGGCCGCAGAGAGATCGTCATGGCAGGCAACGGTGAAGACCGGCAGCCCGAGACTTGCAGCCATGTGAGTGACGAAGCGCGTCTTGCCGGAGCCGGTTGGCCCCTTGAGCAGGAGTGGCAGGCGCCGTTCCCAAGCCTTTTCGAACAGGGCTCTCTCATTGCCGCTGGCCGTATAGGCCGGGATATCCGGTGCGCGCGAGACGCTGCCGCAAGACGGCAGCATCTGATCGGGCAACGACATGGCAGGTGTACCCATCGGAGGATTGTCTGGGTTGCGCATGATATCACTCCGCCGGCTGGACACGCCCGAGGGGCTGTTCGCGCCGCACCTTGCCGGGGACCAGCACGGCCCAGACGAACATCAGTGCTGAAATGACCACGATGACGCCGGAGCCGAGACGCACCCAGTAAAACAGTGCGAGTTGGTCCTGCACTTCCATGAAGGATTGGCCGAGGACGCGCTGGAGATGGACCTGGACGACGCCGGCGAAGGTCAGCGCGAAGGTCATCACCGACATCGCCGTCACCATCATCCAGAAGCTCACAATCGAGAGCCACTGGTTGTAGGGCGCGCGGCCACGCAGTTCTGGGATGGCATAGGCCATCATGGCGAGGTTCAGCATCACATAGGCACCGAAGAAGGCGAGATGCCCGTGGGCAGCGGTGACCTGCGTGCCATGGGTGTAGTAGTTCACCGAGGAAAGCGTGTGCAGGAAGCCCCAGACACCGGCTCCGAAGAAGGCCATCACCGAGCAGCCGATCGACCAGAGCAGCGCGGCCTTGTTGGGGTGATTGCGGCCGGCCTTCCAGGTCATCTGGACGGTGAAGATCACCATGGTGAAGAACGGGGCGACTTCCAGGGTCGAGAACAGAGAGCCGATCCACTGCCAGTAACCGGGCGCGCCGATCCAGTAATAATGATGGCCGGTGCCAAGGATGCCGGAAAAGAGTGCCAGCCCGACGATGACATAGAGCCACTTCTCGACCACTTCACGGTCGACGCCATTAAGCTTGATCATCAGGAAGGCGAGCACGGAAGCCATTATCAGCTCCCAGACACCCTCGACCCAGAGATGGATGACGTACCACCAGTACATCTTGTCGAGCGCGAGGTTAGCGGGGTTGTAGAAGGCGAAGAGGAAGAAGACCGCAAGTCCCCACAGTCCGAATAGCAAAATATTGGTGACCGTCGTCTTGCGGCCCTTCAGGCTCGTCATGGTGATGTTGAACAGGAAGATCAGCACCACAATGACGATGCCCACCTTGATGGCGAAGGGCTGTTCGAGGAATTCGCGCCCCTCATGGATACGGAACAGGTAGCCAACGACCGCGACCGCTGCCGCAATGAAGAACATCCAGAATTGGATGACCGCCAGCCTTGGACTGTAGAGCTCCGTCTCGGCCTCTTCGGGCAGCAGGTAGTAGGTCGCGCCCATGAAGCCGAGGAGCAGCCAGACGACCAGCGCGTTGGTGTGGATCATCCGCACGATGTTGAAGGGCAGAAGCTCAGAGAGCGTATTGGGGAGCACGTAGATTGCTCCCGCCAGCACGCCGAATGCGACTTGCGCGACGAAGAGGGCAAGTGCCCCGTAGAAATACAGCATCGCGACGTTTTGGGTCTTGTATCTCGTCATGACAGTCTCCGCGCTAGGCGTCTCAGCCGGCGTCGTTGGGCGGCCAGTTCTGGGTCTTGATACGGCTCGTCCATTCCAGGAAATCGGCGAGGTCGTTCAGTTCCTGGTCGGTGAGATTGAATTGCGGCATCTGGCGCCGCCCCTCGATCCGGGTCGGCTGTGCGCCCATCCAGGCTTTCAGCGTCTCGCGAGCACCGGCTGTGTCGCGGTCGCCGCCATAGCGTTTCCAGACATTGCCGAGCTCGGGCGCGAAATAGGCGCCCTCACCGAGCAGCGTGTGGCAGTTGATGCAGGAGTTTCGCTCCCAGACATGTTTGCCGCGCGCGACTGCCGGGGTCAGCGTCGATTCGTCTGTTGACTTGGTGCGCATGAACCAGTGGCTGTGGGCCGTTAGCCCAACAAAGATGGCGAAGAAGAAGATCGAGCCGCCATAGAAGACGTTGCGCGCTCCCGTCTTGGTCAAACGTTCGGCCATTCGCACATCCTTCCGTTGCAGCGGCCAGTCGGGTGTCCTGGGGTCGGAAGGCAATCTGCTTGAGGTCGAAAGCCAAGGCCGTCGGGCGGGACGAGTTGTGCTAACGCGTCCCGCAATCGCCTTCTTTGCGCATTGACAAAGAAGGGCTAGGCGATCACTCGCACGAGAGCCTCGTCAACCAAGCTGGATCAACTACTTCACGAGGCCGGGGCGGCACGAGCGCCTGCCTCGGAAGGTCATATATCGCCACTCCGCGACCGCGGCAGATGTGTCCGAGCTGTTCTCGGAAAACCCTGACGTCACCGAAATAATTCGGGAATGCCTTCTTTAGATCGTTGAGCTGGCCGAGACTGACCAAGACCGTATCGCTCGCGGGGTCTTCATCATCGGCACTGTCTACGGCCAGGCGACGTTCGATATCTCCGTAAACCCGGGCGGTGTCCGGCGCTTCCGTGAAGGTCTCAACGTCGATCGTCTTGGCCTCGTGATCGTACCGGAGCAGCAGGTACTTCGCGAAGCGATCGATCACATAACGCTCGATGACCTGAAAGCCGTACGCGAGGTTGTCGAGCTTAGCCTGAGCGCCGAGCTGCCGGTCGAGCTCGACGATTTCGCGTCGACGCTCTTCTCCAATCGGTGCACTGCGAACCGGGGGGCAGCCCTCACTCTCGGCGAATTCGCAGGACATCAGCATCAGGAGGCGGCGCCATGACTCACTTCCGCCTCCGCCTTTAATATTGACGCGCAGATAAAGACCGAGCGCCTCTACTGCCGTGGCCCAGGCATGCTGAAGATGGGTACGCACCTGAAGCTCGATTCTCAGCCCCTTCTGCTCGGGAAAGCGCTGATCATCATGATTGAGCAGGAGGTGGAGGGAGCGGTACCCATCCTTCTTCGGCCTATGGATGTAGTCGTTGGTGTCACGGAGTTGATGACGATCGGACTGCTGGAGGCGCTCACTGAAACGCCTGACGTCTTCGATGGTAGGTAGGATGACGCGATATCCGCCGAGGTCCTGAATCTCGGAAAGCTTATGGTTCAGTCTCCGAAGCTTCCTTCGGATTGCTGGCATGCGCTTGAGGCGCGCGGCCGTGACACCGCCGGTTTCGAGCGCACGATTCGTAGCCGCGAGCTGGGCTCGGATTTGCCTCATCGCAACGAGGTGCCGTTCACGCCATTCGTTGGCGATTGAGAAGGCCTCGAGAACTTCCGGTGTTCGGAAACTGTCGCGAGGGATCACGCTCTTGAGAAGATCCCCGGCAACATCAACCCGTGCCCTCTCCAACGACGTACGACTCCCCTGACGGTGCCGAAGCCCCAGAGCGATCGACCTCGGTTTGGGACGGAGGTCTGCGAAAGTCATGTTCCTGGCGTGAGGTCCCGCCGCGACTAGGCGGCGGGGGATTTTATGGGTACGGCGGACTTCCGCTCACATTGGGACACGCTTCCGGTAGAATCCGACCAAACTTCCGGAGCGCCTACACAAGCAGCTCGGTACTTCACGCTCGCGCAGCGTGGTTGTCTCGCATGTTTCTCACTTCAGACACCGGTCGCTACGACCTTCCGCTGTTGAAGGCTCCTGAAAGGAGCCTGCCGCTAGTGCGGCAGGCTGTTGCGTCATTTGCGGCGCGCCGAAGCGTCAAAATGGCAAACCACGGTTCCACTCACACGAGCAGATACCGATCCTCAGCTAGTGCCATTCTTTGTGCTTCTCGGTGCCAAGTTAGCGCCTCGCGGTGCCAATCTTTGTGCGCCTGAGACTTCGGGCGATTGGGCATTCGTTCGTCTTCCCCCACGTGTCGCCTGTTGAACAGGCGCCGATCCGCGCCAGTGACAGATTGAATGCCCCGCGGTGACAAAATACGCATGATGGAGAAAGGCGCTGTGCGCCTTGAGAGCGCGTTTGATGCTGCTGCGGTCGGAGTTGCTCCGAATTCCTCTTGTCGTTCAGCGACGAACAAGTCTCTGGCGGACTTTAACAAGCGAAGCAGGCCAACCTCCTATAACCGAACCTGTCGGGAGCCTTCCGGTAAGGTCTAAGGATAAGATGGCAAAAAAGATTGTTCTTGGCTTGTTATGCAGCGTTCTCCTGACATTATCGATCTGGCGGCTTATATATTTGTTAGCTCTCGCTCCCCAGATCGATGACATACTCTTCATCGGGAGTCCGTTGCTCGCAATTATTATCTCCTCATTGCTTGTTCGCTCGACGTACAAGGTGAGCGACCAAACGGACGAAGCTTGAGGTGTATTGAGCCCAGTCCATTGGGGCGATTAGCACCGATTTGAGCGTTTGTTTGAGGTCGCCTCGTCCAATTGCCTGCCAGGGCGAAGCGATGAGAAAGCGGACGGATACGGCACCCCAAGTTGCAAATCTTAATGTGGGCGGTCGTTGATCTGATGGTCTCTGCGGACGATCAGGACCTGGAGCGCTGGAGGTCTATCCGCAGCGGTCGCCGGAGGATGCGCTATTCAGCCTTTGCACCGCGGCGGTGAGGCAGGGGTCGGATGCGGCCTTCAACATTTGCGCCGCAAGGACTACCTGCAGGCGATTGCGAGCGTTCGGCCTGGCCATTAGGGTGGTCATTGAGCCCTTGCCCGTCTTGTCGCTGTACGAAAGCTCGTGAGCGAGCTCGCTGTTACTTTTCCCGAGCAGCAACAGCTTGACGATCTGCTCCCCCGCAAAGTCCGTACATTCCTACAGGCTAAGCGCGCGCGAGCAGCCGCGCAGCACGTGGTCGCTCATTGCGGCCACTGCGGCCGGTCCGTCGCGACGTTCTAGCGCGGCGATAATCCGCAGATGATCGCCCATCGCAATCGAAACCAGAGAATCCGTCATTAATCCGCGTTCCTGCCGGATCAGACTCAGCTTGAGCGAGTTAAGGCGATAGGCTTCCGAGATGATCCGATTTCCGAGCGAATCGACGATCACTGCGTGAAAGGCGCTGTCAACGTCCCGGGCGCGGGCCAGCATGTCGGATTCCGGTTTTCGGCCGTTTGCCCGCAGGCAATCCTGCTCCAGAATCTCCTCATGTTCGCGGCGCATCGCCAGGATGGCCTGGTCGGTCGCCGTCTCGATGAAGCTCGCCGTGGCTTCCTTTTCGATCATCAGCCGGTATTGGAAAGCGTCCTTGACCAAGTCGATGTCGACATAGGCGATCTGCATCCCGCGGCTCGGTACTACGTTGACCAGCCTTTCGCCTTCGAGGCGAGACACCAGTTCGCGGATCGTGCCGATCGGCAAGCCGGTCATGTCGACCAATTCGCGCTGCGAGAGAAATTGGCCGGGCCTGATCCGGTGGGCGAGCAGGTTCTTTACGAAGCTGTCGTAGGCCCGCTGGCGGGAGGATGCCTCGAAGACGACGGCGGGTAGATTTCTCACCATCGATCAGCCTTTCGTGGCACCGAGCATGGCCCCAAAGAACATCTGCTTCTGGACGATCCAGACAAAAATTAGCACCGGGACCATCTGCAGCGTTGCCGCAGCGAAGACCTCACCCCAGTTGGCAGTGCCTTCGCCGATGCCCGACAGCATGTCGGCCAGGACGACTGGGGCGGTTGCGGTGCGCGTCGTCGTTAGCACGAGCCCAAACATATAATCGTTCCAGGCGAACACAGCGACGAAGATGGCGACTGTCAGAATACCCGGCCAGATCAGCGGCAGGATGATGCGTCGAAAGGCCTGAAAACGGCTGCAGCCGTCGAGAAAGGAGGCCTCCTCGATTTCCAGCGGAACGTTGTCGATGAAGGTCTTCAGGATCATCACCGCTAGGCTGACCTCGAAGGCCGCATAGACCAGGACCAGTCCGAGGCGGGAATCATCAAGGCCCACGCTCGAAAAGATCGGGAACAGCGGCACGGTGACGACCAGAGGCGGCAACATCTTCAGCGCAAGCAGGACCGCCGATGAGCGCCGCACGCCGAATTGCGGCAAGCGCGAGAAGGCGTAGGCGGCCGGAAGACTGACGGCCAGCACGAGTAGAATCGACCCGCCGGTCACAGCCGCGCTGTTGGCCAGACCCAGCATGAACTTGCTCCAGCGTTCGCCGAGACTGAAGAAATTCGCCAGCGTGGGCCAGAAAAGCAGGATCGGCCGATAAGAGAAGATGTCCCGGTCGGGTTTCAGGGCCGAGAGCGCGACCACCAGGATCGGGACGACCGAGACGAACACGGCAATTCCGAGCACAATACGATCTATCCAGCCCAGCCTTGCACGCGACGACTCCATCTTAGTGTTCCCGATAAAGCCGGATGACCTGAATGCTGGCGGCAGCGGCCGTCAACAGCAGCATGAGCCAGGCGATGGCGGCGGCCCGTCCGAATTCCCAGTAGCTGAATCCTACCTTGTAGAGATAGATCGAGAGGATCTGCGTGGCCTCKAGCGGTCCGCCCTTCGTCAGTATCCAGACAGTCCCGAAAGCGCGCATGGTGATGATGACGCGGAAGACGGCGGCGATTAGCAACCCGGCCATCATCAAGGGAAGCGTGATGCTGAGGAAGCTCTGGAATGGGCTGGCACCATCGATCTCGGCCGCCTCGTAGATCTCCGGCGACAGCGCCGCCCGGATCGGAAACAGCAAGATGAGGACGTGGGGCATGCCGGCCCAGAATTCGATCAAGGCCACAACCGGAAGCGCGAGGGAATCCGAGGAAAGCCATTGCTGCCGGGGAAAGCCTAGAAGTTCGATGGCGTAGTTGATCGGGCCGACATTGAGATCGAGCAGATAGCTCCACATCGTCGCCGTGACCGCATGGCTCATGGCGATCGGAGCGACGAGACAGGCGATCACCAGCGCGCGAAAGCGCCTCACGCGCACGAGAATGCAGGCGAGCCAAAGTCCGATGGCGAGTTGGAGGCTGACGGCGATCGCGACGAAAACCGCCGTGCGCCAGGTCGAGGCCCAGAAATCGGCGGCGGCGAGGGTCGCGCGATAATTCTTCAGGCCGACGAAATTCGGAACACGGCCGACTGAATAATCTGTAAAACTGAGATAGAGCGCCCAGATTTCGGGCAAGACGATCACGGCGGTGACAAGCGCATAAAGCGGCATCACCAGCGACCAGTTGCGCAAGGGGGCGAGCTTGCTCGCTACGTGGCCTACCGCGCCGGGCTTCAACTCAACGCGCGTCCTGGCGGGCATCCCCGAGTGCTCCCGCCAGCAGAACCCGATCCTGGTAAGGTGCGCGCTGCAGCTCCCTCGGGTCTGGCGCCGGCGAACCCAGCGCCGAGAATTGCTCAAGCGCGCCTTCCCACAAGCGGATCCTGCCGTCCAAATCGCTGAAGGCGACGGCGATACCTATTGGAGTCGCGATCATGTCGGGTGTGACGGCACCATTGAGGTCGTGGCTAAGGATCAGGAAACGGGTCTCCTTTGCGGGCGCTTTGACAAACGCTATCAAGTGCGCGCCGTTCGCGCGCGCCGCCCCGTCGGCGCGGTAAAGCTGAATCTCGTGGCCGTCCAGGATGCGCGCGACCAGTGTTGTCTGGAACGTTCGGCAATCGCTGCGTACGGCGCTAGCCCCAGTCGGGGAGATAGCAATGACGGTCAACTGATCGTCCATGGCTATGCTGCCGCCATCGAGACTCTCGCTCCGCTCAAGCGTCGAGGCGGTAGTTAAACCCGGTTCCGGCAGAAGCTGTAAGGACAAAGGCGCGCGGTCAGAGGCGAGGGCGACCTCACCGCGAAAGGCCATGAGCCGGCCGCCGCCATCGGAGAGCTGCATGTCGAGCAGCCCGTCGCCTGTACTAGCAAATCTGACCAGTCGCGCGGGCCCGGCCAACTGCGTCACGGCAACGGTCGACCAGTGGCGGTGGAAGCGCAGGGAGATCGTGAGTTTCCCGCTGCGCTGGAGGCAGGCGAGATAGGTCCGGCCGTTGCGAGCGCGAACCAGTTTCAGCTCGGCCTCGCCTTCCGCCACGAGGCCGGTGTCTTCGTCGATCAGGCGCAGACAACGGAGATAGTCGCCGTAGGTTGACAGATCGAGACTTTGGCCGCCTGCCTCGATGTCCCGGCGTAGAGTCTTGATGTCGATCCGCTCGATATCGCCGCCGTGCGCTGCGGCGAGCGCTGCCGCTTTACCCGCGCCGAAGCCCATCTGGGCGCATGTCGTCATCGCCCGGTAGGAGCTCAGCGCCAGTTGCTCGCCCGACAGGGAACGCCCGGGGCAAAGAACATTGCTCGCGCCCTGCGGGATCATCGCGCCGAGCGGGATGTGATACGGTTCGACCATGTCGGTGACGCCCGTTCCTGCACGCCGCTCCGTCGCCGGCCAATGGAAGTCGAGGTGATAGGTGCCGACGGCGACAGCGTCGTCGAACACCGCGCCGCTGCGGACATCCGCATCCGTCAAGGTCGCTTTGCCGATGATGCGCCGGCCTTCGCGTTGGCCGATGCTGCGAGCAGTATGAGCCAGCGTATATGTGGCGAGCGGCGCGCCACCATTGATGGTGTGTCGGCCGCCATAGCCTCGCGTCTGAAGATAATAGACTAGGCCCATCATCTGTCGGCGCGCATGGATTTCAGCCTTCGACAGGCTGAAGCCATCAGCCGCATCGAAGCCGACGACTTTCATCTTCACCTCGACCCGGCCATCGGCAAAGCCGTGCAAGGACGTCATAGGCAGCTCGTCGTCTCTCTCCCAACTCGGGCAGCCCTCCGGCAGCAGCGGGCGCACCAGTTGGTGGGTGTTCCAGAGGGTGAAATAGAGGCTCATCGGCAATTGTTCGCGCGCGCCAAGATGCGTGACAGGACAGCCGAGGGCTGAGGCAATCACCGCATTACCGGTCGCATCGATCACAACTCGGGGGCTGACGCGCACGAGGGTCGGCCCACATCGCACCAGAACTTCGGTGACGCTCCCATTCTCAGCCTTGGCATCAAGCGCTGCGGCATGCAGCCAAGTCTCAATCCCGGCCTCGTCGAGCATGCATTGCAAGGCGAAGCCGCAGGATTCGAGATCATAGGCGCGGCGGTCGTCATTGCTGCGATAGGGCTCGATCTTGCCGGCGCGGGTGAGGCGCGCCACCAGATCCGCGAAGATGTAATTGACCCGGGCGGTGTCACCGACAAAGCCGGCGACACCGCCTGCGGTGCCCTGGCCGCCTAGAATATTGCTGGGTTCGACGATGGCGACGCTCAGGTGCGGCGTCTTGGCCGCCAATGCGGCGAAGACACCGGACATCCCGCCGCCGAGCACGAGCACGTCGACATCGCGCAAAACGATGTCGCGGCTCGAGAGCGCATAGGGCGCGTTCATTCCCGGACCCACCCCTGAATTTATCGCCGCGCTGCGACGAGAGGTTGGATTTGCGCGTGCGCATCAGTCATGGCGGCCTGTGCTGACTTACGGCCCATCATGGCGGCGACAGCCTCCTTGACGAAGATGTCGCGTACCTGATTGGCACCTTCGAACACCGGCAGCGGGGAGGCGCCGTTCGCGAGTGCGGCGGCCGAAGCGGCACTATAGGGGGCGGCCGCGACAAAGGCCGGATTGGCGAGTGTCTCGGGATCGACCGGACCATTGCCATTCTGGGCCATTCGCAACTGCACGGCAGGCGAGGCGAGGTAGCGAATGAATGTCCAGGCGGCTTCACGCCCCTCGGCCCGGCCGTTGGCCGGGAATGCTGCCCCCCAGAATGCCATCTTGGCCGGAGCGAAGCTGCCTTCGGCCGATCCGGGGATTGCGAAGAAGCCAACCTTGCCGGCCACGCGGGACGAGGCCGGATCGTTGAAGCGGTTGTAATAGTTGTCGCCGAACAGCGACATTGCAGCCAGGCCCTCGCGCATCATCGTCTGGACGGAGGTGGCGTCCATCGAAGCGAAGTTCGGCGGCAGCGCGCCGCGCTCAACCAGCGTCCTCAACCGTTCGATCGCCTTGATGGTCTTCGGTTCGGTGACCTTTACTTCGTGATCATCCGTCAGAACATTGCCGCCCATAGCCTTGACGGTCGTAATGATGTCTTCTTCGGGCTTGATGGCTAGGCCATAGACCGAGGCGCCGTCCGCGCGCTTGTGCGAGGCCTTCTCGGCGGCAGCTAGGAAATCTTCGAAGGTCTTGGGCGCGGTAATGCCACGCTCCTCGAAGATCTGCTTATTGTAGTGGATGATCTGAGGATTCGAGCGGATCGGCACCGCGCGGAGATCGCCGTCAAGCTGGTAAGCGGCGAGCATGGACGGGAATATCTTGGCGAGTTCGAGCGCCTGGGCCTGCCGCTCCTTCAGCGAAACCAACTTTTCCAGAACGTCGCGTGAGGGCCAACTGCTCTCGATCATCACGACGTCGAACTGCGATGTACCAGATGACAGGGTCCGGAGCAGGTTCTGCTGCATCTGCGGCCACGGCACCGTTTCCCAGATGATCTTGAACCCGGTCTCGCGCTCGAAAGCCGCCTGGAGATTGGTTTCGGGCCTGTTAGGTGTGCCCTGAAACGCCGTTTGATGGGCTGAGTTCGCGAAGACCCGGATCGGCACCTGGGCTGCGGCCTCGCTCAGCCCGGCCAGTCCGAGCAGCGCACCGATGATGAGATGTGTTTTCATTCGATCCTCCCGAAAGGAAGGATTACAGACGCTGCAGCAAGATACAACTGACATGTTATTAGCATTTCGGCACGTTCGAGCTTGGGCAAACCGTGTCAGGAGTCGGAACACTGCGCCCGTCGAAGCTGCGCTTTCCTCATTAGGAGGCAGAACAAGAGCTGCTCGAAATAGCCCCACCCTGCCACGTGCGGCGCAGTTCTTGGTTGGGGCATGGCTTCGAGCGGATAGTGACGTATTCGCCACCGGCGGGCCCGATGAATCGCCTCCTTCGGGATTGTACGACCGGTCGGCTGACAAATCGAACGGGGCGCGCAGGCAAAAGGGTGATTAGCCGACCCGATTCAGGGCATGACTTTCGCGAGGAACCGAATTCGGTCGACCAAGACATGGGTTGGCGTGCGAACCCGATGACGACCCGTTCAGGCCCTGACGCCCGCCGGCAGTTAACGTGCCAATGCCAGCTGGACTCGAATCACTCCCCCCAACGCATGCGGTTGAGGAACAGATTTTCGTTCGGCGCCGGGGTGAACTGCAGCGGCTTGGCGGCGCCATAGCCGATGACGGTCTGGTAAAGCGGCACGACCGAGGCCATCAAGGTAACCGATCTGCACCGCAGGCTCGAGGCACTCGACGAAGGGGGAGCATGACAAAGCCCAGCAGTTCGCAGCGCAGTTTCATTATCGCAGCGGCGTGAAACGGCACGAACCCCCAAATTCCATGGCGCCGCGGGAATTTGCAACAGAACCATGCCGCTGTTCTGCGGCACTATGTCGTGTCACTTCGCTGACGGCGGATGAAGTCGGGTATCGAGCGCGAACGACTCCTGAACTCGGCGCGCATAGCCCAGCCTGGCGGCCGTGAAGAGCAAATTCCAGCTATGGGTTGAAACCACACTCGGAACAACGACAAATGCATGCCGCCGTAGCAGATCGTCGCCAAAAACCTGCTGGCCGGCACTTGGGATGCCAGGGCGCAGCCAATTCGGATTCGGTACCCGATCCGGCGTGACGATATGGACTGCAGCAATGTCTGAAATAACGGCCGCCGTCATCACATGGGGAACGGTGTCTAGCACCCAGAAGCCCTTGTGGACGGCAACTTCGAGAATGGCCGTCGCAGGATCGAGCGCGCAATATACCGCACGCACTCCGGCGCTATTCCATCGCCCTCCGACCCGATAGGCTCCTTCTCCGCTATCCCAGGTCGATGCATGGATGGCTTGATCGAGGCGCCAAGCTATTAGCTCGGCGCCTCCAAGCACGCTCGGCAATGGCGTCACGCATAGACACCGTAGTCGAGCCGGGTCAGATAGTCCTCTACCAGCTCGACGCCGGCCGGAGTCGCCAGAAGGTCGATCGGGCGACGCTGGTCAAGGCCGATCGCGGGGCGTTCGAACCACTGTTCAGCCTCTGCCTGCGAACCGAAAACATCCGTTGCCTTCGACAGAATCTCGGCGAACTTCCACGCCCGTCCACTCTGCTCCTGGCTCAGCGGTTTTGCGGGCGCGTCCTTGCGCCGCTGATAGGTTCGCAGGCTCATGCCGAACGCCTTCTCCAGCGAATCCGCCTTCTGAATATGGGTGAGCTGCCCGACAAGATGATCCAGTGCCGAAGGCGGTAGGCCTCGTAGCAACATCTCATGCGCGTCCAGGGAGCTAGTGACGCGCCACGCTAGCAGCTTGGCGCCGCCCAGCAGTTCCGTCACCCTGTGCAGGGTTCCACCGGTTTCCGGTGGCATCATCTTCTCAGCCGAAACCACCATGGCTCATCCCCCCCGTTAGTCAACTGTCGCAAAATTATATGACAGGTGACGCGCCGAGTTTCAAGGGCCTGCTTGACTGCGGCCTAACTCGGCTCTGAACGAGTGGCCGGCCGGAGTTTTTGACGTGGACCGGTTTAAGCAGCCCGACGCGCATCATCTGTGCGATGCCGAGCGCGTCATTGCGATCGGTMATGTTGTTCCGGGCCGAAAGCGCAGCGCGCATATGTCGGGTCTCGACGTGGATCACCGGCAGTACCGCCTCGACCAAGCCGGCATAGAGCCACGGTGAAAGCGGTCCTGCCTCCAGACCAATGCGAGCTCAGATGTGGCCGAGGCCGATGGCGCTGATCGCTTCAGGGTGTGCGATACACGACCTTTCCCTGGCGATCGACGATACAGACCGCGGTCTCTTTCACGGAGACATCGAGGCCGACGTGGTGCTGCTGGCTCATGGTGGGGCTCCGACGTTGGATCGGGGCACCATCATGCCGCGGCTTCCGCCGCGCGACCATCGTCGAGGAATGACGATCTATCTTTGGAGCGGCAAGCGCGTTGCGTATCTGAAGAAGAGCAATACCGGGTACGACGTCTACGGCTTCAACGGTGATCATCTCGGCTGGTCGTTACCACTGGCACCCTCGATGATCGCTACGAGATGAGCGGGCTGCTGTCAGAGGAAGAATGGGAAGCAACGTTCGGCATGCGCGAACGATTGGCCAGTTAAGTGCGGCTCCACTTTTTCACACAGTAAGGCGAGTTGGATGACCCGCATCAGGAGAGGTAGCGCTCCGTGTCACTGCGCCTGACCGTGAGGCGCGGTAGTGGCCAAGACTAAGTCGTCGATTGCCTTCTTGAGGGATAGGAGCCCTTCACGGCTACTTTGAAGCTGGCACGAAAGGACCGGGACGATGGGGATAGTCTGGTCGCGCATTACGGTGGGGCGACCGGTAATCAAAACGATGCTGTAGAGGCCGTTCCCGTGCAGAAGGCCGCCGACGCCGTCAAAGGCTATCGTAGGAGCCCCATAGTCGACGGCGGCAGGCCTCGATGACTCCTCGGATGTGGTCAAAATCCACCCCCTACCTTTTGGAACTTTTGCCTGATCCTGCTGCACAGCTACGACAGAGGGCGTTGTCACGTTAACCGCGGACCATTGAAGCGAACTCAACCGGGTGACGGGCTCACGCTGCGAGGCCAGCGACGGCTTTCCATTGTGCCATGGCGCACAGACGATGCAGATGGATGGCGAGGGCGGAGCGACGGGACCGGGGCGGGA
>NZ_JBFTKP010000053.1:0-34319 GCF_056396005.1 Allobosea sp. 05T439
ATGCCCGCCTCACGGCGGGCATTTTGCATTTCAGGGCTGCTTTCACTTGAGCCGGAATCCGGCTGCGAACTCGTCCGAGCCGTGAAAGCCCGAGCTCAACCCCTCCTTGTCATCGGGGGCGACCTCGCCGCCACGAAATCCTGATTGGGGCAAGCTTTCCAATGGGGCGAACGAAGCGGGAGGATGCCAGGCTCGAAGGCCCCCAAGCACGACATCAGCCACGCGGAGGCGAACGAGATCGCATCCGCGCAGTTTGCTATCGATTGCGAGATTGAACATCGCCAAATCGCGGATCCGGCCCTCATGCTGGAGCCGGGTGCGGGTGGCCCAAATGTGTCTCGGCTTCAGAGGCGGCCTGGGTCCAATAATGCGACCGGTGTTCCAAACCTGCCGCTGCCGTTGGCTTTGAGTTTCGACATGCATGGCAATTCCCCTTGGGGCGCCGCATCCGCAACTATCCTACCAATGATGTGGCTGCGCTGCTTCGAGCCATTCCGTTATGCGCGACTAGCTGCGTACGAGAAGCGCCAGGTTGAGATCCAGCCGCAAAGCGGACGTTCCGCTGGGCGGGCTTCACTGTTGATGCCGGAGCGCGGCAGCCGTGGATGTTCTGGCTGCAGCGACGTAAAAGGCGCCCAGCTACAGAAGAGCGTTGGCGGTGCTCGCGCAGGCTCAGGGCTTCCGACCGATAGAAATCGAGGAACTACCATGAGTGAACGCAGCCAGCTTTGGAGGGCGCCTCTACAGGGCGGCGGCCGCTGGCAATACGAAGGCAATGTTGAGATCGCTCACGGTGCCTGGGTTGGCAAAAGCCCGGATGGCCAAAGGCGGAGTGGTGTCACCGTTCGCGGGGTTATGGCTTCCGGAGGGGGCAATTCAAAGGTTGTTATGCAGATCGGCACCGATGACTTCCTGAATCTGTTCCGAGCTATGTGCGCCGAAGACCGAGAGGCAACGATCATCGCCTTTTCCCAGGCGATTAAAGAGTGCATCAGCCCCGGAGAGGCAGAAGCTTAACCGCTTCGTCCCGGGCTAAGGCGCCCGCTTAGGCGTAGAAACAGTCCAAAGGCAGCGCCTCGCCGCTTGGCGAACTCTGATTTCCACACGTCTCGGTCGTTCGGCGTCAGAAGCGCCGAGTTCCGGCCCGCGCCATTTGCAGACATTGGCGAGTTGCCCAGAAGCACACGTACGAGTGCGCTGGCCGGAGTTCTGACCGAAGCCGTGAGTAAGCGGCGTACAGCGGTTACGTGCCGATGACGCGCACTCATGCTGGAACCGACCAACCCGATCGAGGCGCAACAATTCCGCTACGCCGTGACAATGCCTGCTGGAGGCTTGAGTCGCACGCGCCTTATGAGAACGACTCCATTGACATGATTAAATATCATGTCAATGGAGTCAGATGCCTGACTTCCCATCCCTGAACGGTCTGCGCAGCTTCGAGGCGACGGCGCGTCTCGGCAGTATGACACGCGCGGCATCGGAACTCGGCGTCACGCAAAGCGCCGTCAGCCGCGCCTTGTCCTTGCTGCAGGCGGAACTTGGCTTTCCGCTGTTCCTGCGCACCAAGCCGTCAATCCAGCTGACGTCGAGCGGCGAAGCGATCTTCGTCGAGTTGCGCCACTCATTCGATCGGATGCGGACGCTGCTCGCGCGCCTTCGCCAAGATCAGAACGCATACGGATTGACCATCAACGTGCTGCCGACCTTCGCGCTGCGCTTCCTGATTCCGCGCCTGCCGGCATTCAAGGCGCAGCATCCGGACATGCAGGTCGACATCGTCGTCGGTGAGCAGGCGATCGATTTCGCCCTCGACGCCGTTGATGTCGGCATCCGCTATGGAAATGGCGACTGGCCGGGCGTCAAAACCTATCGGATACTGGACGAAGAACTGGTGATTGTCTGCGCGCCGCGGCTGCTCGAGGGCCGCACGGCGATCGATCCCGGGGCGCTTCGCCCCGAACAGCTCATTCGCCACACTACCCGGATCGAGGCCTGGCCTGAATGGTTCGAGAACCTTCATCTGCCGACGCCCACGCCTGCTGGCCTCGGCTTCGAGCATTTCTTCATGGTGATCGAGGCGGCCGTGGTCGGCATCGGCTTTGCCCTGCTGCCGCGGTTCCTGATTCGGCGGGAGTTGGAGAACGGCGACCTCGTTATCGCGTCACCCCATATCCTGCGCCGCGAGCAAGGCTACTTCTTCATGTGCAGCCCGCTGCGCCGGTCCGAACCGAAAATCCTCGCCTTCCGGCGCTGGCTTCAGGGCGAGCTGGCAGCCCTAACGGCAGAAGGGCGTCCTCTTGAAATGTGAAAAATTCTCATGATAGTCATGTCCGCCGCCTGGATCTGTCCGACAATCAGACCGGCGCGCCGGGGTCGCCGCATGCCATCAACCAAAGTCCGCGCGCCATGACGTCGTCGCCCGCGCATATCGCGTTCATCACCTCGCCGCTGKAGAGCGAGCATGTCGAGCGCATGCGCGCGGCGGCACCCGCCGGCGTCGACATCATCTTCGCGCCCGATCTGCTGCCAATGACGCGCTATGTCGGCGATCACAAGGGACGCGACAGCTTCCGGCGTACCGGGGCGCAGGAGCGCCGCTGGCGTGAGGCGCTCGGACGCGCGACGATCCTCTGGGATTTTCCAACCGGCGCGGAGGATGAGCGAGGCCTTGCGCTCGCGCCGAACGTGCGCTGGGTGCAGACGACCAGCTCGGGGGTGGGACGGCAAGTCCATAGCTTCGGGCTTGCGCCGACCGACCTGATCGTGACCACGGCTCGCGGCGTCCATGCTGACGCGCTGGCGGAGTTCGCATTTCTCGTGATGCTTGGCCATGTGAAGGATCTGCCGCGCCTGCAGCGCGATCAGCAAGCACATCGCTGGGAGCGCTATTGCGGCGGAGAGCTCTCCGGCAAGACGGTTGCGATCGTCGGCGCCGGTAAGGTCGGCGCCCGCATCGCCGCACTCGCGCGTGCGTTCGACATGTCGGTGACAGCGGTCGTCAACAATCCGTCGCCAGCGCGGAGCGCCGAATTGTTCACGACGGATATCTACGGCCAGCCGGACCTGCACAAGGCGCTCGCCAGCGCGGACTATGTCGTTCTCTGCACGCCGCATACGCCGCAGACCGAACGCATGCTCGATCGCATGGCGTTCGCCGCGATGAAACCCGGCGCCGTTCTGATCAACATCGCGCGCGGCCAGGTTGTCGATGAGGCGGCGCTGATCGCGGCGTTGTCGAGCGGGCGGATCGCGTTCGCCGGCCTGGACGTCGCCGCGGTCGAACCGCTTCCGCCGGGATCGCCGCTCTGGTCGATGCCGAACGTGCTGATATCCCCGCACTCGGCCAGCACCGCGCCGAGCGAGAACGGCAAGATCGTCGACATCTTCATCGAGAATCTCGGCCACTACGTCGCCGGCCAGACGGAGAAGATGATCAACGTGCTCGACAAGGCGCGCATGTATTGAGCCAAAACCTGCCGCGGCCAACGGCGCGCGCAGGATGCGGCGAAGAGGAACGAGGGAGGAGAGCATGATGAAAGCCCGGTGCAAAAGCCTGCTTGCTGCGTCGATCGCCCTGGGCGCCGCGCTGTCGGTGCCTGCCGCCGCGCAGGAGGCCAAGCCGCAATATGGCGGCGAACTCGTGCTCGCTGGACAGCTCGACAAGACGATGTTCCCCGGCCGCAACACGGACGCCGGCGGCATGGACGTTTACTTGAACGCCTGCGAGACGCTGGTCGAGCTGACAGCCGATCGTCAGATCAAGCCAGTGCTGGCTGAGAGCTGGACAACGTCCGAAGACAAGAAGACCGTGACGTTCAAGCTGCGGCCGGGCGTGCAGTTCCACGACGGCACACCGTTTAACGCCGAGGCGGTCGCCTTCGTCTTCAACGAAGCACTCGCTAAGAAATTCCTTTATGTCAGCCTGCTCGAGGGATTGMAGAAAGTCGTCGCCGACAATKACGGTCAGGTGTCGTTCCAGATGTCGGCGCCGTCGGCAGCGCTTATTCCCAATCTCGCTTACCGCACGATGTGCATCTTTAGCCCGACTGCCTACAAGGCCAAGGGGGAGGAGGGCCTCGGCAGCAACATCATCGGCACAGGCCCCTTCATCAACACCGGATATGCGAAGGGCGAATACGCGCTCTTCAAGAAGAACGACAAGTACTGGCAGAAGGGCAAACCTTATCTCGACAGCATCCGCATCCTCTTCGTACCGGATGTGACGACGCGCCTMGCGATGCTGGAGAGCGGCGAGATCGACCGCGCCCCGGGCATTCCGAATTTCGACATTCAGCGGCTGGCCAAGGACAAGAGCATCGCGCTACGGACCATGCCGAGCCTGCAGCAGCATTATGTCGTCATCAACAATCTGGTGAAGCCGCTCGACGATCCCAAGGTGCGGCAGGCGCTCAACATCGCCGTCGACAAGGCCGGCATCGTGCAGTCCGTTTTCGCAGGCACCGGTGCCACGTTATCGCAGGCTCCGACATTATCGCCCGGCGTGTTCGGCTTCGCCGATATGCGCGAGCCCGGCAAGGACACGATCTTCCCGTTTGATCTCGCCAGGGCGCGGGCGATGCTGAAGGAGGCCGGATACGAGGATCGAAATGGCGACGGCTTCGTCGAGGACGCACAGGGCAAGACGCTGTCGCTCAAGCTTTATGGCCGGAAGGCTGGAACGGGCGACTACGAAATCGCGCAGCTCGTGAAGACGTTCCTCGAGAAGCTTGGCGTCAAGACCGAGCTCACGATCCTGGAGAGTGCGACGTTCAGCGCTGCGCTCTCTGTCGGTCCGAAGGATGCGAAATACGATCTCGCCGTATTGTCCTGGACCGTGCCGACGGCCGATCCAGACGAGCCGATGATGTATATGACGCATACAAAGGCGTGGAAGCCGGCCGGCGCCAATCGCATGTTCTTCTCCAATCCGGAGACGGACAGGCTGGCGGAGGCGGCGCATGTGGAGAGCGATCCCGCGAAGCGCGCCGAAATTGTGCGGCAATGGATGGCCGAACTTMTGAAGCTCGCGCCGGTCATCTACCTGCCGACGCTCAACCTGACCGACGCGACGCGCAGCTATGTGCATGGTGGCGTCTATCTGCCGTCGAATGTTTATGACGGGACCTTCGCCTGGATCGATCAAGCCGAGCGCAAGCGCCAGGGGATCAACCGCTGACGCTCATGAAAGCCGCTCTTCCTCCAATGCTCGCGCCGGCGGCGTGCCGGGAGCCTGACTGCGCATGATGAAGATGATCGCCAGCCGACTGGTCTTCATGATCGTTGCCGGGCTCCTTTTGTTGACGTTTCTGTTTTGCTTGTTCCATGCGATCCCCGGCGATCCCGCGCGCTTGATCGCCGGCGACAGCGCGCCGGAAGAGCTGGTCGCGAGCATCCGCACGGCCTACGGGCTCGATCAACCGCTTGGCGCGCAATATGTCGCCTACATGGGCAAGGTGCTGACGGGAGATTTCGGCGTTTCGAACTTCTCGCGTCAGCCTGTGCTCGCGATCGTCGGTCCGCGCCTGTTGAACACTGCTCTCCTGGCTGCCTGGGCGATGCTTTTCGCGACGACGATCAGCCTCGTCCTCGGCTCGCTCTCCGCCATGTACTGGAGCCGGCCGATCGACAGAGGCGTGTCGCTCGTCTCGCTCATCGGCATCTGTACGCCGATCTTCGTGTCGGGGATCGTCGCGATCTATTTTTTCGGGGTCTATCTGCGCTGGCTGCCGATCGGCGGCATGACCACCTGGCGTCACTACGTCATGCCGGTGTTGACGCTTGGTTTTGCGCAAGCGGCGGGCTTCACGCGCATGGTCCGCGCCTGCATGATCGATGCATTGCAGCGCGATTTCATCGTGACCGCGCGCTCCAAAGGCGTCCCCGAGCGCACGATCGTCTTCAAGCATGCACTGCGCAATGCATTGCTGCCGATCATCACCTTTTTCGGCCTTGGCCTCGGCAGCATGCTCGGCGGCGCCGCAGTCGCAGAATCGATCTTCAATTGGCCCGGCCTTGGCCGGCTCATGGTCGATTCGATCCTCACGCGCGATCTTCCACTGACCCAGGGCTGCATCTTCGTCTTCGCGATGATGTTCGTGCTGGTGAATCTGATCGTCGACCTGCTCTACCGCTGGGCGGATCCGAGGCTAGCCCATGATTGATCGGACAGCCTCGCCGCACCGGGCACGTGGCACATGAATCTGTTCAGGCACTATGCCCGCGATCGCGTCGGCCTTTTCTTCGGCGTGATCCTGGCCCTGTTCTACCTCGTCGCGATTCTCGCGCCGTGGATCGTTCCGTCCGACCCGCTGGAAACCAACCTGACGGCGGGGCTGTTGCCGCCATCCGCCAGTCATTGGTTCGGAACGGACCAGTTCGGGCGGGACACGCTGGCACGCGTGATCCTTGCGACGCGCGTGACTTTGCAGATCACGACGGCTGCGCTGCTGTTCTCGTTGCTGCTCGGCGTGCCGATCGGCATGGTCGTCGGCTATAGCGGAGGTCTCGCCGACGCGATCGTGATGCGCCTGACCGACATGATGCTGATCTTTCCGACGATCATGATCGCCATCGTGATCGTGGTCGTGGTTGGTCCGTCGGAAAGGGGCGTGGTGATCGCGCTTGGACTGTCGCAGCTCCCGAACTTCATCCGCATCGCGCGCAGCGCCGCTCTCTCTGTCCGACAGGAACTCTATATCGAGGCGGCGATCGCCGCTGGCGCAAGCTGGTCCGACATCCTGGTTCGACACGTGCTGCACAACATTTCCGCTCCGGTGATCGTCAAGGCGACCATCACGCTTCCCGGATTCGTGATCGGCGCGTCCTCGCTTAGCTATCTCGGCCTCGGCGTGCAGCCGCCGATGCCGGAATGGGGGCAGATGCTGAACGAGGCGAAGGGCTTCCTCACCCGCGCACCCTATCTGATTATCGGTCCCGCGGTCGCGCTATCCCTCTTCGTGCTCGCTGCGAACCTTGTCGGCGACAGCCTCAACGAGGCGCTTGATCCGAAGCTGCGCAGCCGCCGCCTTCTGCCGCTGGCGATGCTGCGCCGACGCCAGGGGCAGAAGCCATGACCGCGCTTCTCGAGGCAAGGATTTGCGCGTCCAATTCGTGACGCCGTCAGTTCCACCCGCTGAATTCCAGTCATCAAGAGAGAAGTCGTCKCGTTCTGCGTCGCCCTCCCTGTCGTCAGAGCCGCTCGTCGAAATTTCTTCGGCTAGGAGCATATCCTTCGAGAGCAGGCCCGCATCCTCGAGCCCTTCCAGGTCGGGCAGGTCGCGCAGTCTGGCAAGACCGAACACCGGGCGGCCGCTGCCCGCAGCGCTGAGGCATCCTGCGACAACCTGCCAGCACTCTCCTCATCGATTCCAGGCACGCCGGCCTTACCCAATTGCAGACATTCCGAAGGTAGAGGCTGGGCCACTTTTGCCCATCGGCCGGCGCGCCAACCGGGCAGCCCGAAAGCAGACTCCCTGGATGTCGGGAAAGGGCAAACTCCGACCACCCGACGCCGATCTCCATGGGTCTCAAATGGGTTGGGACTGCGCGTCGAGCAGATCCAGCCGGTGCTGGCGCCGAGCGGAAAGGGTGAAGCGCGGCCTGACCAGCCCCAGCCGGACCTGATGCCAAAACCCGCCGGATCGCTCCGGCGGGTTTGCTGTGGCTGCGGACCGAATGTCAGCCCCGGCGGACGTTCCAGAACAGGGGGGAGGAGGCCGTCAGGATGCCCTGCAGGTTGCGGCGATAGGCGGTTTTTGGGATGATCTGGCCGAGCGGCGCGACAGGCACGGTGGTGAGCGCGCTGCGCTGGACATCGTCCAGCAGCTTTTGCGCCTGGGCCTCGTCGGTGCTGGCCAGCCATTGCGCCGTCAGCGTCTCCATCTCCGGGCTGTCATGCCAGCCGAACCAGCCGGACGCGCCGGCCCCGCGGATATAGAGGTTTTCCGCCGGGTTGGTGACGGAGGAGCCGGGCCAGTTCGTGTGGAAAATGCTCCAGCCGCCGCGCTCCACTGGCTCCTTCGAGGTGCGCCGCTGGACGACGGTGCCCCAGTCCATCGTCTGCACGTCGACATTCAGGCCGAGCTTCTTCAGCAGATCGGCCGTGATGTCGCCGAGCGGGGCGATGAGCGGATGATCGGCGGCGTGAAGCATGACGATCTTCTCGCCCTTGTAGCCGGAGGCCGCGATCGCCGCCCTGGCCGCCTTCAGATCGGGCGGCTGCTTCATGATCTCGGCGCCGAGCTCCTTCACCCCCGGCAACCCGCAGGGGAACATCGCCTGGCAGGTGCGGAAGCTGCCGGTATCGCCGGCCATCACCGTCTGCATGTAGTCATCCTGCGTCACGGCCGAGAGAATGGCCCGCCGCAGTGCCGGATTGTTGAACGGTGCCTGCTGATGGTTGAAGCGCATCCCGAGGATCAGGCCGTAAGGGTCGAGCGTGCTGGTCGCGATCTCCTTGTTCGCGGTCAGCGTCGACATCAGGTCGGGCAGGGGGCGTTCCCACCAATCGACCTCGCCGCGCTGCAGGGCGCCGGCCGCCGTCGCCGGGTCGGTGATGACATGCCATTCGACGCGGTCGAAATTCACGCGCTTGCCGCCCGACGTCCAGTTGGCCGGCTCCTGGCGCGGCACGTAGCCCTCGAATTTCTCGTAGACCATGCGCGAGCCCGGCACGAACTCGTTGGCGACGAAGCGGAACGGCCCCGATCCCACCATCTCCTTGACCGGCGCCATCGGGTCGGAACTGGCGATCCGCTCCGGCATGATGAAGGCGGCCGAGGAATGCGGCTTGCCGAGCGCGCGCAGGAATTGCGGGAAGGGCCGCTTCAGCCGCACGCGGATCGTCTTGTCATCGACCGATTGCCAGTCGTCGACGACCGCGCCGAGCGCCTGGCCAAAACTGTCGCGCATGCTCCAGCGCTTCAGGCTGGCAACGCAGTCCTGCGCACGCACCGGCTCGCCGTCATGGAATTTCAGGCCGTCGCGCAGTTTGATCTCATAGGTCCTGCCATCGTCGGAGACCGTGGCGCCGGCCGCCATCTGAGGCTGCGGCCGCAACTGATCGTCGACCGCAAAGAGATTGTCGAACACGCAATAACCATGCGTGGTCGAGACCGCCGCCGTCGTCACGATCGGGTCCAGGATGGCGAGGTTGGTTTCCGGGATGAATTTCAGCGTGCGCGCCGCCGTGCCTTGGGCAATGGCGGGGCGGGCAAGCGTGGCGGCGCCGGCCGTGGCGATGAACTGACGTCTGTTGAACATGGCAGGTCCTACTCCGAGGCAGAAGGGGCGGGGACGACGTAGTCGACGGGCTGGCCGAGCCAGCCATCGGCGCGGCGTTGCCAGTAAGCGGCGTGGATCCGGGCAGTGAACGGGCCCGGTCCGTTGCGGATGGCCCTGGTGCCGACCGAGGTGACGGGGAGCACGCCGCCGGCGGTCGTCGTCAGGAAGATTTCGTCGGCCTCGAGCAGCGCGGCGACGGGAACGTCGGTCGCCTCGACCGCGATGCCGAGATCGGCGCAAAGCTCCATCACGGTGCGTCGGGTCATGCCGTCGAGCATGCCGCTGCGCGGGGTCAGCAGCGTCTCGCCCCTGCGGATGAAGATATTGAAACCCGGACCTTCCAGGACATGACCCTGGCCGTCGGTCAGCACGACGGTCTCGGCGCCATGGTCGAAGGCCTCCAGCAGGCCGAGCTCGAAATCGAGCCAGTGGTAGTGCTTGACCATCGGGTCGACGGAGTTCGCCGGCACGCGATGCCGGCTGCCGACATGGAGGTGCAGGCCGCGCTGCTGCACCTCAGGCGTCGCGATCCAGACATAGGGGATGCAGAAGGCCTGGAAACGCTGGGTGCAGAGCCGGATGTCGCGGCTGCCGATCGGCGGCCGGCCGCGCGTCATGATGATCTGCACATAGGCGTTGTCGAAGCCGGCGGTTGCGATCAGGGCGTGGACCGCCTTGTGGATCTCCGCGCGGCTGAGCGGCGAGGTCATGCGCAGGCGTTCCAGGGAGCGCCAGAACCGATCGAGATGGTCGTCGAGGCGAAACAGCAGCCCGTCCCAGGCCGAGATCGTCTCCTGGCAGGCATCCGAGCGCAGAAAGCCCCAGTCGAGCAGCGGCAGGGTGGCTTCCGCCACCGGCACGATCCTGCCGTCGATCCAGGCCGTGCCTTCGGCGAAGCGCGGCTCGATCGGCGGGCGGTTGCGGCTGCGCGTCGGCGCCGGCCAGGAAAGCAGGGGGTCAGTCACGGCTCATCTCCATGAAAACGGGTTGCGCCTGGTCGTCGCAGGGCCAGAACGGGCGCTGCTTGACGTGCCAGTCGATGCTGGCGAGGTTCGGGTTCGTCGGGCCCGCGCCGCCGACCATGACCCAGGAGGTCCCGGCATCGAGCAGGGTGCGAAAATTCATCGGGTTCTTGAAAACCACGATCTTGCAGTCGCTTATGTMGATGCCCGCGGCCCGGTATTGCTCGTCCGCATATTCGTAGGTCGCGTGGGTCGGCACGACGATGCGGAGCCGGCCGGCCCGGAGCACCGCGGTCGGTCCCATCTGGCCGGGCGTGCCGGCGCTGATGCCGGCGGAATAGGTGAAATGGCCGTCATGCAGGCTCTCGACCACCGCCTCGACCGCAACCGGCGGATGGAAGCGCGGGTCGAGCGCGGAGCCGATCGCGACGCGGATCGGCTGGCCGACGCCGAGCGCGAAGGCCTTTGCCGCCGCAGCGGGATCGACGACCAGCACGGCCGCCTCCACATCGAGCCCGGCGCGCAGCAGGGCCGCCAGCACGGCCGGCGCATCGCCGGGCGCGCCGCCGCCGACGCAGTCGGGCGCATCCGAGATCAGCACCCGCTCGGGACGGGCGACGGCCTCAGCGACGGCCTCGTCGGGAGACAGGCAGGGGATCTCGAAGGCGCGGCGACGGTCCCACATCGCCTGCACGATCTCGCCGGCCACCGCGGTGGCAGCTGCCGGGTCGGCATCGGTCACGGCGACGCCTGCGATCCCGAGACCGTCGATATCGAGCCAGGGCTGGACCGGAAAATAGCTCGCAGCGAGCGCGCGCCCGTCCGCCTCGATCCGGCGCGCCAGCTGGCGCAGCTCCGCCATCGGCGCATCGCCATGGGTCGAGCCGCCGGCGACGGGCAGGAGCGCGTCGATGCGCCGGAGCCGGGTCACGGGCCGGATGCGGCCATGCAGCGCGCCCGCCAGCAGTTCGGCCGCGCGCCGCCCGGTGCCATGGGCGTCGACATGGGGATAGGTTTCGTAGCCGACGAGGATATCGGCATTCCCGGCCATGCGCGGCGTGACATGGGCGTGCAGGTCGAGGCTCACGGCAATCTTGATGCCGGGGCCGAGCGCCGCGCGCAGCGCCGCGAGCAGGGCGCCCTCGGGATCGGTCTCGCCCTCGCAGATCATCGCCCCGTGCAGGGCGAGGAAAACGCCGTCCACCGGCTCTCTCAGGATGCCGGCGACGATGGCCTCGAAGGTCTCGCGGTAGAAGGCGCCCTCGACGACGCCGCCGGAACCGCCATGGGCGACGAGCACGGGAACGATCTCCAGCCCCTCCTTGCGCAGCGCCTCGAGCGCGCCGGTGACGGCAAGGTCGCGTCCCTCGATCGCAGGCAGTACGGCCTCGCCTTCGACAAGGACCTTTCGGGCGAAGCTGTCGCGCCCGTTGATCTGCTGGGAGAGCGTGTTGCCCTCGAATTCAAAGCTGGCCAGTGCAACGCGMATGAATGTCCTTCCCCTTTATTGTTGGATTGCCGGCAATGCTTGCGGTCAGGGCCGGAGCCGATCCGGGGCCCCGTCTGGATCATTGGGTTCGCGTTCCCCTCACAGGCTCTTGGCGATGCGCGGATCGAGCGAGTCGCGCAGGCCGTCGCCGAGCAGGTTGACCGCCAGGACCGTGATCGAGAGAAAGATCGCGGGAAACAGCACGATATGCGGCCTGACCTGCCAGAGCGCCCGGCCTTCGGCCATGATGTTGCCCCAGGACGGCGTCGCAGGCGGGATGCCGGCCCCGATGAAGGACAGGATCGCCTCGATGATCATCGCGCTGGCGCAGATATAGGTCGCTTGCACCAGCATCGGCGCCATGGTGTTGGGGATGATGTGCCGGATGATGATCCGCGGCGCCCTGGCGCCACTGGCGACGGCAGCCTCGACATAGGGCTGTTCGCGCAGCGAGAGAACGACGCCGCGTACGAGTCTGGCAACGCGGGGAATTTCCGCCAGCGTGATCGCCAGGACGACATTGCCGACCGAGCCGCGCGTCAGCGCCATCAGGGCGATGGCGAGCAGGATCGGCGGGATCGACATCATGCCGTCGATGGCGCGCATGATGACGCCATCGGCCTTGCGCACGAAACCGGCGAGGACGCCGATCGCCAGGCCCGCCAGCGAGGCGAGCGCCGCGACCGCAAACCCGACGACGAGCGAGACGCGGGCGCCATAGACGACGCGCGAATAGACGTCGCGCCCGAGCATGTCGGTGCCGAACCAGAATTGCTCCGAGGGCATCCGGGTCCGCCGCGCCGGCGAGATCTGGGTCGGGTCGACCGTCCAGAGCAGCGGCGCCAGCACGGCGATCGCGACCATGGCAAGCAGCAGCCCGCCGCCGACCGCGACGGACGGGTGCCGGCCGAGATAGCGCAGGAGACGCTGCAGCCGCGAGGGTCTCGCGACGAGCCGGGCCCCGCCCGCCTCGGTGCCGGTGAGCGCGGTCAATAGCGTATCCTCGGGTCGACGATGGTGTAGGCGAGGTCGATCAGCAGGTTCACCAGCACGTAGACGAAGCTGAACATCAGGATGACGCCCTGGATGACGGGATAGTCGCGCTGCAGGATCGCATCGACCGTCAGCCGGCCGAGACCGGGAATGGCGAAGACGCTCTCGGTGACGACCGCGCCGCCGATCAGGAGCGCGATGCCGACGCCGATGACCGTGATCACCGGCACGGCGGCGTTCTTCAGCGCGTGCAGGAACAGGACATTGCGATGGCTGACGCCCTTGGATCGGGCGGTGCGGATATAATCCTGCTGCAGCACTTCGAGCATCGTCGCCCGGGTGATGCGGGCGATCAGCGCTACATAGACGAAGCCGAGCGCCAGCGCCGGCAGGATCAGGTTGCGCAGCCAGGGCCAGACACCCTCCGCCAGCGGCGTGTAGCCCTGCACCGGCAGCCATTCGAGCTTGAGCGCGAAGACATAGGCCAGGAGATAGCCGACGACGAAGACCGGTACGGAAAAGCCGAGCACCGCAAAGGCCATCGCCGCCTTGTCGACGACGCTGCCGGCATTCCAGGCCGCGAGCACGCCCATCGGCACGGCGATGAGCACGGTGACGAGCAGCGTCAGCACCATCAGCGACAGCGTCGGCTCGATGCGCTGCGCGATCAGCAGCGTGACCGGCCGCGCCGTGAAGATCGAGGTGCCGAGATCGCCCTGCACGACGCGCCAGGCCCATTCGCCGAAGCGGATCAGATAGGGCCGGTCGAGGCCGAGGCTCTGCCGGATGCGCTCGACCTCGGCCGGCGAGGCCTGGTCGCCGGCGATCACGGCGGCGGGATCGCCCGGCGCGATATAGAGCAGCGAGAAGACGAAGAGGGCGACGAAGGCCATCACCGGGATGGTCGCGACGATGCGTCTGATGATGAAGGAGAGCATCGGGGCTATTCGGCCGCGGCGCCGTAGGGGATGTTGCGCCCGCCGAAGCGGCGGACGCGAATATTGGCCTGTTCGGCATGGCCGACGAAGCCTTCCATGATGCAGAGCCGCGAGCAGGCTTCGCCGATCAGGACCGAGGCCTCGTCGGTCGCGATGCGCTGATAGGTGCAGGTCTTCAGGAATTTCCCGACCCAGAGCCCGCCGGTATAGCGCGCCGCCTTCTTGGTCGGCAGCGTATGGTTCGTGCCGATGACCTTGTCGCCATAGGACACGGTGGTGCGCACGCCGAGGAAGAGCGAGCCGTAATTCTTCAGGCGATCCTGGAAATATTGCGGGTCCGCGGTCATGACCTGGACATGCTCGGAGGCGATCCGGTCGGATTCTTCGGCCAGTTCCTCCAGGCTGTCGCAGAGGATGACCTCGCCATAATCCTCCCAGGCCTGGCGGGCGATTTTTGCCGTCGGCAGGATCGTGAGCAGGCGCTCGATCTCGCGCATCGTCTCACGCGCGAGCGCCTCGGAGGTGGTCAGCAGGATCGCCGGCGAATTGACGCCGTGCTCGGCTTGTCCGAGCAGGTCGGTGGCGCAGATCTCGCCATCGACCGTCTCGTCGGCGATGATCAGCGTCTCCGTCGGGCCGGCGAAGAGATCGATGCCGATCCGCCCGAAGAGCAGGCGCTTGGCCTCGGCCACATAGGCGTTGCCGGGGCCGGCCAGCATGTCGACCGGCTTGATCGTCTCGGTGCCGAAGGCCATCGCCGCGATCGCCTGGACGCCGCCGAGGCAGTAGATCTCGTCTGCGCCGGCCAGATGCTGGGCGGCGACGATCAAGGGGGCGGGCGCGCCATTGAACGGCGGCGCGCAGGAGATGATGCGCTCGCAGCCCGCGACCTTGGCGGTGACGACCGACATATGCGCCGATGCCAGCAGCGGATATTTGCCGCCCGGCACATAGCAGCCGACATTCGCGATCGGGATGTTCTTGTGCCCGAGGATGACGCCCGGCAGCGTCTCGATCTCGATATCCCGGAGCGCCGCGCGCTGCGCTTGCGCGAAGTTGCGGACCTGCTCCTGGGCGAATGCGATGTCGTCGCGCTGCTGTGTCGTCAGCCCATCGACGCAGGCCCGGATTTCGGCGTCGCTCAGCCGGTAGGAGGCGCGGTCGAGCCCGTCGAACCGGGTGGCCAGCGCGCGCACCGCCTTGTCGCCGCCGGTCTCGACCTGCGCCAAAAGCTCCTCCACCGCCTTGGTGAGAGCCCTGTCCTGAACCGCATCGTCGGACCGTGCCGCCGTCTTCAAGCGCCTGATCATCACTGCCTTCCACACCACATCTGAGCGCAAGTGTTCGGCGCTACCGTGCCGGCTGACAATTTCGCAGTCGCTTGATTGCTGACGCGAAGTGACGCAGTGATCGCGTCATCATGCTGCTGATGCTTGGGGGGCGGGGCGCTTTGAGACCGGATGGGGTGGAACGATTTTCGGCGAACCTGAGGTTCCTCTGCGAGCGGCACAGCTCGATCACGGCGGTCTGCCAGAAGATCGGGCTCAACCGGCAGCAGTTCAACAAATACCTCTCGGGCGTGCATCTGCCGTCGCCCGGCAATATCCGGCTGATCTCGCAGTTCTTCGGACTGGGCATCGCCGTGCTCTTCGCCGACCCCGACGAGGTCCGGATGCTTGTCGACGGCAATTATTTCCCGGTGCTGGAACGGCTGCGCGGCTCGCGCCAGTTCGATGCCTTCATGAATGCAGCCGTACTCGGCGCCAAGCGGGAGACGCCCGATATTGCGGGGGTCTATGACCGCTACCAGTATTCATCGATCTACAAGGGCGCGATCATCCGCTCGCTGCTCTGCATCTACCGCAACGAGAACCTCTACCAGCATTGCTATCTCGAACGCTTTCCGAGCGCGGAAGCGCGCGGGAAGACGGATTACATCTTCAAATATCACGGTTTCACGGTGCCGCTGGCCGGGCGGATCTTCTTCTTCGATTTCGAGAGCGTCCAGAAGAACGAGCTGACGACCTCGATCCTGATGCCGGTTCAGCGCAGCAAGACCAAGTTCATGTTCGGCATCGCCAGCGGCATCGCGGCGACCATGCTGCGCGAGCCCTATGCGACCCGGACCGCCTTGCATTATCGCCGCGCCGGCCTGATCGGCAGGGAGGACATGGCCATCGCCACGACCTTGCAGCCCGACGACCCCTCGATCCCGCGCGATGTCCTGCATTATCTCGGCGATGGCAGCGATATGCTGCGGGTGAGCTGAGTTGCGCTGGCGTGGACTGAACAGGGGGCTGGGGACAGGCGCCTGGCGTCCTTTGACCTCAAGGGGATGACAGCTCCGCTTGTTGCGCCATGACGCTGCTTCAGACCAGACCATCCGCCGGTTTTCCCGCCAGCATCATGGTGGGCAGGTTGGTATTGGCCTCGGGGTGCGCAGGGCATCACCGAAGCATCGATGACATGGAGCCCGCGGACCCCGTGGACGGCGCCATCGCGCGGCGAGGCGAAAACTGCGGAATCACCGGACGAAATACGGCATTTGCCGTATTGAGCGCCGCGGGCGGAATCTCGAAACTGCGGACATAAGTCTCCGTGCGGAGGCTTTTTGCTCCCGCCCGAGGATGCCCTTGCCTGTCCGAGCCAAGCCCGCCGTCGCCGCCCTGTTGCTGACGACAGTCCTGACGAGCGCAGCCGCTGCCCAGTCGACAGGTCTCCTGACCGATCCGAACACGTGGCGGACGCCGGAATATCTGGCGCAATGGGGCCTGGACACGATCAACGCCGCGAAGGCCTATGCCCGAGGCGTCGATGGCACCGGTGTCCTGGTCGGGGTCATCGATACCGGCATCTTCGCCGGCCATTCCGAGTTCACCGGACGTTACGCCGGAGGCTACGATTATCCCACCGGAACGGTGCAGGCGATCGATCGCGACGGGCACGGCACGATGGTTTCATCAGTCATCGCCGCCAACCGTGACGGCAGCGGCATGCACGGCGTCGCGCCTGGCGCCTCGCTCATCGTGGCCGGAGCAGAAGACGCGCGGGGATGGATCGATTTGGATTTCGCGGCACGCGCCTATGCCGACCTGCAGGCGCKCGGCGTCCGTATCATCAATAACAGCTACGGCGATGACCGCCCGGTTACGGCATTCACTGCGGACAGCTACCTGGCGGAGAATGCGTCAGACATCCCCGCCTATCGGCGCGCCGTCGCTGCGGGCGTTCTCAGCATCTGGGGCACGGCGAACCAGGGTCTCAACCAGCCGAGTGCCCAGGCTGGACTGCCGCATCTCTTCCCGGAGCTGGAGCGCGGCTGGCTGGCTGTGGCGGGCTATGCGAACGGCTACGAGCCCTGGTATACCAACCGCTGCGGCGTGGCCAAGAACTGGTGTCTGACGGCGCCCGGTGGCGGCGACTGGTTCGACACCGAATTTCCCGATGATCCCATCGTTGTGGCCAACACCAGCGGCGGCTACTCCAAGGTCTCCGGCACCTCGCTCGCAGCGCCGCATGTCACCGGCGCCGCGGCCCTGGTCTGGCAGATGTTTCCGTTCTTCACGGCGGATCAGGTGCGCCAGACGCTGTTGGGGACGGCGCGGGACATCGGTCCGCCGGGGGTGGACGAGATCTTCGGCTACGGGTTGCTCGACGTCGGCAAGGCGGTGCTCGGTCCCGGCCGCTTCGACTGGGGCGACTTCGTCATCGAGCAGCCAGGGGGTGTCGCATTCTTCGAGAACGACATCGTCGGGGCAGGGGGCCTGGTCAAGCGCGGCGGCGGCGAACTCGTGCTGTCGGGGCACAGCTCCTATGCCGGGGCAACACGCGTCGAGGGCGGCTTCCTCTCGGTGATGGGCAGCATTGCCTCCCCGACCACGGTCAGCGGGTTCGGCGTGCTGGCCGGCACCGGCGTGATCAACGGCTCCGTCGAGAATGCCGGCGCCGTCTGGGCGGGCGATGCCTATGGCGTCGGCATGCTGACGGTCAACGGCAACTATGTGCAGCGGCCCGAGGGCGTGCTGGTCCAGCAGATCGACGGCGCAGGGGGCCTCAACCATCTCGCCGTCGCCGGCTCGGCGGGCCTTGCCGGCCGCGTCGCCTTCACCGCCGAGAACCGGCTTCTGCCGCGCTCCCTGACCGCGCCCGTGCTGAGCGCCGGTCAGGGGATCAGCGGCCGCTTCGACGGTGTCGAGGGGCCGGCCGGCGACGGCACGGCCGCCTTCATTCGGGCGAGCCTGCGCTATGAGCCCCGCGTCGCCTATCTCGACATCCGCACGTTGCCGTTCGACACGCCGGAGGTCTGCGCCTCAGCCAACCAGTGCGCGGCTGGGAGCGCGGGCTCGCCGGCGCGGACCGCGACCTGCGCGAGGTGGCGGGGCTGCTGCAGGCGGCCGGCACGCGCGCCGGCGCGCAGCGCGCTCTGGCCGCGCTGTCTGGCGAGACGCAGGCCAATCTCGGCACGCTGGCGCTCGGCGGCTTCCTGCCCTTTGCAGGAATGATCGAGCGGCGCCTGACTGCGCTGCGCGCCGGCCAGACCGGGCCCAGCGGCGAGTGGAGTTCGGCGATGGCCTATGCGCCGGGCGCGACCAACAACCCGCTGGCGGCGATGCTGAGGCAGCTCCCGGCCGCCCCGGTCGCGCCGCAGAGCAGCGCCTGGCTGCGTGGCTACGGCCTGTTCGTCAAGCTTGGCGGCGACGCGAATGCGGGCGGCGGCACGTATCGGGGCGGCGGCGCGATCGCCGGCGTCGACCGGCAGTTCACGCCCGCGTTCCTGGCCGGCGTCAGCGTCGGCTATTCCAGCACAGATGGCGATTTCCGCAATTTTGGCGGCAATGGCAGCGTCAAGGCCTATGAGGGCGCGCTGTACGGCGGCTATGCCAGCGGCCCGCTGCGCTTCGACGGCATCCTGGGTTATGCCCGCCTCGGCTTCGACAGCGAGCGCAGCATCGCCTTCGGTGGCCTGTCGCGCCAGGCCCGCGCCGCGTACGATGGCGACCGCCTCAGCGGCGCGCTGGAGGCCAGCTACGGCATCGATCTCGGCTGGTCTAAGATCGAGCCGCTGGCCGGACTGCGCTACACCTATCTGCACCAGGACGGCTTCAGCGAGACCGGCGCGGGCAGCAGTGGCCTGACGACCCGGTCGCAATCGGCGCAAAGCCTGCTCGGCAGCCTTGGCCTGCGTCTGGCGAAGAGCTTCGACATCGGCTCCGGCCGCCTCGCGGTCGAGGCGCGCGGGCGCTGGCAGCATGAATTCCTCGACGACACGATGGTGCTGAACGCGTCCTTCATCGGCGCCCCGACCGCAGGCTTCCCGGTGCAGGGTGCCCGGATCGCGCGCGACAGCGCGGTCATCGGCGCCGGCCTCTCGCTCCAGATCGACCGCAACCTGACCCTGTTCGCCGATTACGACGCCAGTCTGAACAGCGATGTCACCGCCCACTCCGCGACGGCCGGGCTGCGCGTGACATGGTAGAGGGCAAGGCTGTGCGGGAGCGGCGTGGACGGTGAGGACCGTGCCTGATGGGTCTGGCGCCGTCACCGGAGGTCGGGAGGTTGGCCCGCTCTCGAAGGCTGGATGCATCCCGTCCTCGCTGAGGACATCCTGGTCGCAGGAGTGGCGCCCCGGCTGCGACCAGGCGCGATGCTCGCCTCCTTCCGGAGGGGAACTCGCACCTGGCATAGGCAGGCGGCGGTGAGCCGACGGGCTCAGTTCTTCTGGAAGTGGAAGCCTTCAGCGAAGGTAAGCTCCACCATATCGCCACGCCTCAGGCGCCTGATCGCGTCTTGAATGCCGGGATCCGTGACTTCACGCGTCCGCGGTCCAAGCGGCCCGACATAGTTCACGACACCTGTCGCCGGATCGAAACTCTCGAACCTGGCGGTCACGGTCAGTGTCCGCACGATGAACTTGTCCGGCAGGTTCTGGAAGCTGGGGCTGCTGACCGCCTCGGTATAGACGATTGTCGGCTTGGCGCCCTTGCGAGCGCGCTTGGCGCCAAGGATCACGCCTTCGACGCGTCGGATCCGGACGTTGTCACCGGCGTTGATATTCTGCAGATCGCCGAACACGGACGGCACCGCGACGGGCCAGGTCTGGCGGCCCTGCCGGACGATCACCATGCGCTCGGCGGGATTCACCTCGGCAACCTCGACATCAAGCTGCTCGACTTCCACCGGGCCGACGCCGGCGACGATGACTGTCTGGCTTGTCACAGTCGGACCGGTCGCGCAGCCCGCAACCCCCACCGCCAGCGAGACTGCAAGGACCAAGCTCATTTGCTTCAACATCGGGCTTCTCCACTTTCAAAGGCAATCCGGTTTGAGACCTTTTGCCGGCCTCCGGATTCGATCGGCAGATTATCAAAGGCAGGAATGGATGACTGGGCGAGCTTCAGGAAGAAAAGGCCAAGTTCGGCCGCAACACAATAGGGGCTCGAACAACAACCTGCCTGGGCGCGACGAGACGTAGTCTCAGCGGTCAGCTGCGCGACGCAGGGCACGAGCGACGCCGCGTCGGCTGGGGGCGCGGAATCCCGAGGCTGTTCGGTGGCGAGCCTGGTGGGAGCGAAGAAAGCGGAGAGGCGGCCTTCGGCACGCCTCTCCGTCGATCGTCAGCGGCGCAGGCGCGTCCAGACGCCGTCGCGCAGCTCGCGCGCCTTGAGTGAGCAATCCTTCACCGGCCGGAAACGCGTCATCAACGCTTCCGGCGGGTTGATGGCGGGATTGTCGCGCAGCTCGGCCGTCATGAACGCATCCGAACCTTTGATGGCGTTGTTGTAGCCGCTGAAATTCGAGGCTTCGGCGGCGTTCCTGGGGTCCATCATCCAGTTCAGGAACAGCTTGGCGTTCTCCGGGTTCGCAGCGCCCTTCGGCACGGCGAAATTGTCGCCCCACAGGTTCATCCCCTCGGTCGGATAGACGAAGACCGCAGTCGGCAATTTGGCCCGGGCGCGGTGCGAGGCTCCGTTCCATTGCTGATGCAGCGCGACCTCACCGGCTGCGACACGATCGATCGTGCCGGTCGAGGAATAGATCTTCACGCTCGGCTTCTGCTTCGCCAGAAGCTCCAGGATGCGCTGCGCATCGGCGGGGTTCTCGGTGCAGGTATCGAGGCMGAGATAGATCGCCGCGGCGCTGAACATTTCGCCCTGATCATTCAGCGCGGCGATCTTGCCGACGAGTTCGGGGCGCGGTTCGAAGAATTCCTTCCAGCTCTCCGCCAGCTTGCCGCCGGGAACCTTGGCGGAATCATAGGTGAAGCCGGTCGAGCCCCAGAGATAGGGAACGGAGTATTCGCGGCCCGGATCGGCATCGGGGCGATCATGCGGCGCCTTCACATTCCCAAAATTCGCGAGCTTCGCCGCATCGACCTTCTGCAGCAGGTTGGAGCGGATCATGGTGGCGAGCACGGAATTGGTCGGCACGACGATATCGTAGCCGCCGCCGCCCGCCTGCAGCTTGGCCAGCATGGTGTCGTTGCTGTCATAGACGTCGACGCTGACCTTGACGCCGGTTTCGGCTTCGAAGCGCTTGAGCAGATCCGGCGGCACATAATTCGCCCAGCTGTACAGCAGCAGCTGCTTGGACTGGGCCAGCGCGATACCTGGTGCGCTGGCGAGCGCCAGGGCCGCCATCGCAAGACGGAAATAGTGTTTCAAGACGCTTATCCTCCCTTGTGTCGACTGGCGGGCCGCCGTCCGAGCAGGAAGGCGACGCCGATCACGGCGATCGAGGTGAGAAGCAGGATCGCCGAGAGTGCGTTGACTTCGGGCGTGACGCCGATGCGGATCATGCCGAAGATATAGACGGGCAGCGTCGTGGCGCCGGGGCCGGCGACGAAATAGGTGATGACGAAATCACCCAGCGAGCTGATGAAGGCGAGCAGCGCGCCGGCGAGAATGCCGGGGCCGAGCAGCGGCAGTTCGATGCGCAGGAACCGCTGCCATGCCGAGGCGTAGAGATCGCTCGCGGCCTCGATCAGAGCGGGGTCGAGGCCCGCAAGGCGCGAGCGGATCGGATAATAGGCGAACGGGATGCAGAACACGGTGTGCGCAAGGATGACCGAGAGCAGGCCGAGCGGCGCCCCGATCAGCACGAAGAGCAGCAGCAGCGCCACCGCCGTGACGATTTCAGGGACCAGCAGCGGCAGTCCGAGCAAGCCTTCGACGACACCGCGATAGGCCGAACGCGTGCGCGCGACGCCAAGCGTTGCGGCGGTCGCCGCTGCCGTCGCCAGGACCGTGGCAATGCTCGCCGTGATCAGCGAGTTCTTGGCCGCGCGCAGCATGTCGCCATTGTCGAGGACCGCCGCGTACCATCTGACGCTGAACCCGGTCCAGATCGTCGTCAGGTCGCTGGCGTTGAACGACAAGGCGACGAGCGTCACGATCGGCAGATACAGGAAGACGAGCGCGAGCCCGGCGATGACGCTGGCGCCGGGGATGCGCAGCAGGTTCTGGTCGCGCATCATGACAGGCGCTCCGCGCGCCGCCGCACCAGCGCAAGCAGCGCCAGCGACAAGAGCAGGATGAGCACGAGCACCAGCGCCAGCGCCGCTCCGAACGGCCAGTTGCGCGACGCGCCGAACTGGGCCTGCACGAGATTGCCGATCATCAGAGACTTGCCGCCGCCGAGCAGCTCCGGGCTGACATAGGCGCCGAKACAGGGCACGAAGACGAGAACGGCGCCCGCGACGATGCCCGGCATCGCCAAGGGCAGCACGACGCGGGTGAGGACGCGGAGCCGGTCGGCGCCGAGATCGAAGGCCGCTTCGATCAGCCGCCGGTCGATCCGCTCCAGCGCCACATAGACGGGCAGGATCATGAACGGCAGGAACGAGTAGGTCAGGCCGATCCCGGTGGCCCATGGCGTGTAGAGGATGTCGAGCGGCTGGCTCGTGATCCCGAGCCATAGCAGCAGGCTGTCGAGCTGGCCGCCATTCCGCAGGATCAGGATCCAGGCGAAGTTGCGCACCAGGAGATTGGTCCAGAACGGCACCGTCACCAGAAACAGGATGATGGCGGCGCGGCGCGGCGACAGCGTGGTCATGTAGAGCGCGGTCGGCAGGCCGATGGCGAGCGTCAACGCCGTGGTGATCGCCGCGAGACGGAATKAGCGGCCGAAGATCGCGATATAGTCGCTGTTGAAGGAGAGCGCGCCGAGCAGATCGCGMTCGAGCAAAAGCTTCTCGTAGGCGACAGCGGTATGGCTGCCCCAGAGCACGCCGCCGAAGGGTGCGCGCTCCAGCGTCGAGACGTAGACCATCAGCAGCAGCGGCGCGACCATGAAGGCCACGAGGAACAGCGCGGCCGGCGCGGTGAGTGCGATATCGCGGGAGCGGAGCTCGTTCATGCCGCAAAGGCCCTGACGGCATCGCTCGGAAAGGCAAAGCCGCTGACCTGCCCGATCAGGGCCGTGACATCGGCATCTCCCGGCAGGCGGGCCCGCAACAGGGCCCCGCCCGGCAGAGACGCATGCAGCATCAGATCGCTGCCACGATAGACGGCCTGGCGGACCTGACCGCGCAAGCGCGATGTCTGCGCCGGCACGACGGCGACGCGTTCGGGGCGCACGACGAGCATCGCCTTCTCGCCCGGCGCAAGGAGGCCGGCATCGGCGACGGCGATCGGGCCATCATCGTCTGACGCGCCAGCCAGGCGGAAGCTCCCGCCATCCCCGCTTCGATCGACGCAGATCGCAGGCAGGAGATTGGCCTCGCCAATGAACTCGGCAACGAAGAGATTGGCCGGGCGCTCGTAGATATCGGTCGGTCGCCCGATCTGCATGACGGCGCCGCCGCGCATCACGGCGACGCGGTCGGACATCGTCAGCGCTTCCTCCTGGTCATGGGTGACGAAGACGAAGGTGATGCCGGTTTCGGTCTGAAGCCGCTTGAGCTCGATCTGCATCTCCTTGCGCAGCTTGAGGTCGAGCGCCGACAGCGGCTCGTCCAGCAGCAGCACTTTCGGTTCAGGCGCCAGCGCCCGCCCGAGGGCGACACGCTGCTGCTGTCCGCCCGAGAGCTGGGCGGGCCGGCGGTCGCCAAGCCCGTCGAGGCGCAGCAGGCGCATCATCTCGGCAACGCGCGCCCGAATGGCCTCGCGCGGCCGGCCGAGCATCTCGAGCGCGAAGGCGATGTTCTGCGCCACGCTCATATGGGGAAACAGGGCGTAGCTCTGGAAGACCGTATTGACCGGCCGGCGGTTCGGCGGCGTGCGCTCCATTGCCGTGCCATCGAGCAGGATCGCGCCCGAATCCGGATTTTCGAATCCGGCGATCATGCGCAGCAGGGTTGTCTTGCCGCAGCCTGACGGGCCCAGAAGCGTGAAGAACTCGTTCTTCAGGATATCGAGCGAAACGCCGCCCAGCGCTGGCTGGCTGGCGCCGGCGAAGGTCTTGCGTACCGACGAGATGGCGACGGCTGCATCGGTCATGGGGTTTCCTTTGCCGGCCGCGACGCGCGCCGCCGCATCTGCTGGAACTGGTCGCCGAGCTGGTGGCGCCAGTAGATGAACTGGAATGCGGCCCGCCCCGCCGAGCCTGCGGCGAAAGGCAGCCCGAACGGCGCGAAATGCCGGTAGCGGTCGTCACCGTCGGCGATGGCGCCGGCGATCAGCTCGCCGGCGAGCGTGGTGTTCACCAGACCCAAGCCGCCGAAACAGGCGGCAGCCCATAGTCCTTGTTCCAAGGGGCCGATCACCGGCATGCGGTGCCGGGCGATCGGCATCAGGCCGCCCCACGCCATCTCGACCTTCAGATCGGCGAGTTGCGGATAGATCCGCGCCATGTCGCCACGCAGCAGCCGCGCCAGCCGCGCCGCGTTGGGTTCAAGCGCGCTCGCCCGCCCGCCCCAGAGCAGCCGTCCGTCGGGCAGGACGCGATAATAATCAGTGGCGACGCGCGTATCCGAGACGGCGGCGTCGGTCGCGATCGCCTGCCTGATGCGCTCGGGTGCGGGCTCCGTCGTCATCACGAAACTCGCGACCGGCACCGTCGCAAGTCCCAGGCGCCTGTGGAGCAGGCCGAGATGCGCACCACCGGCAAGCACGACATGACGGGCGGAGACGGCGCCGGCCTTCGTCGCGACAGTCCAGGCCGTGCCCCGGCGCTTCAGCGAGACGACGGCGGCGCCTTCGTGCAGGTGTGCACCGTGCTGCGCCGCAGTGGTTGCCATGCCACGCGCCAGATTCAGCGGATGCAGCTGAAGCGACGAGGGATTGAGATACCCGTCGGCATAGCGATCGGTCGCGAGCATCGCGCCGAGCTGGGCCGCCGGCAGATGAACGAGGCCCGCATTGAAGCGCTCGTTCATGGCTGAGACATAGGAGCCCAGGCTGTCCGGGTGTTCCGCCATCCGGCACCGCAGGGCGCCGTGGCCGACGAGCACCGTCGGACCCAGCGCTTCGGCCCGGCGACGAACGATGGCGAGCGCCTCGCTGCTCAGCCGCCAGAGCGCCCTGGCTTCGTCGATGCCGACGCGATCGGCCAAAGCCGGCATCGCAATCGGATAGCCGCGCGTGGCAAGACCGCCATTGCGTCCCGATGCGCCCCAGCCGATGCGGTGCGCCTCCAGCAGGATGACGGACCGCCCGCGCTCGGCCAGCGCCAGCGCGGCTGCGACGCCGGCAAGGCCACCGCCGACAATGCAGGTCTCAGTCTCGTGATCTCCGTCCAGCCCCGGCCAGCGCGCGTCGTCGGTTCGCGTCGCCGCGTAATGAGTGGGTGGGTAGCCGCTCATCGCTAGTAGCCACCACCGGCGATCAGGCGCGCGGTCGCGACAGCCAGCGGTGCGAACCGCTCGCGCACCGTGCTCTCGTCGAATTCGGCATAGGACATGGCGATGTGAACCGCAGCCCGCGGCAAGCCGCGCATATCGACCACGGGTGCCGAGACCACGATCTCGCCAACCAGGGTTTCCTGCACGGAGATCGCGAACCCATCCGTCCGGGCGCGGTCGATCGCCGCCATGATCTGATCGACATCGGTGACGGTATAGGGGGTCAACTGCCTGCGGTTGCTGCGTTCGACCAGGGCCAGGGCTTCCGCCTCCGACAGGCGCGACAGCATGGCCCGGCCGCCGGACGCGCAGAAGGCGGGGATGCGGCGGCCGACCAAGGTTGCGCCGAACGCCTCCCGCTGGCTTTGCAGACGCACGACGTAAAGAATGTCGGTGCCGTCGAGAACGCTGAGATCGACCCGCTGCTGACAGTTCTGGCGGAGGTCGGCGAGATAGGGGGTCGCCACCTCGACCAGCGGATCGCTGCGCAGATAGGCATAGGCGAACCCGAGCGCGCGCCGCGACAGACTGTATTTGCGGGTCGCCGGATTCCTCTCGAGATAACCGAGCGCATAGAGCGAGAACGTGAAGCGCTGCGCTGCGCTTTTGTCGAGGCCGGTCGCGGCTGCGATCTCGGTGATGCCCATCTMGCGCTGATCGGGAGTGAAGGCTTCCAGCACCGCGAAGCCGCGCTGCAACGAGCCGACGAACATGGGGCTGGCAAGCATGCGCGCCCGATTGTCCTCTTCGCTTTCGGAACGCTCAGGTGCCTCTGCGGCATCCTGCTCATCTCTCATCGCGCTCTCCCTCGTTTCCCCGAGCTTATTCGCGCACATGAATATCGCAATAAGATCTTTAGTATTTTATTTTAGACAGAGAGTTCCGCCGTGGTGGGCCGTGTGATCCCCGGAAAGGGCGGTTGCCCCCGGGGGCGGCTGCCCCTGAGGCAACCGCCGGATGAGTCCGGACGCGATCGACGGGCGTCCGGCGCCGCAAGGCCGGTTCGCTTTGTTTCCAGCCTGACCAAGCCCTTGCCGCGTTCACAAGGAGAGGCCGGCTCGCGGTCGTCGCGATCTCAGCGCATCAGATCGTCCCGCGCGGCCGGATCGTCATCGCTAAGGCATCGGCCCGAAAAGTGGATTGCGGTTTTCGGAAAAGCCGATGCAAACACAGAAGGTTAKATCATCGGACCGGATACGATATCCGGTCCGATGATCTGGTGGATAGAATCTGACGTCTGGTAACCGGCCACGATCGTCCTTCCGGCTGGCGGAAGGACGCCAGGGACTATGCGGATTAGCTGACGTTCCGAAGGTCGCAGGAGGGTGGTTAGCGGATTGTTGGATCCGCTTCCTGAGGGGCGCGAGGCGGACATGATCCAGTCGCCAGCTTCAAAGCATGGCGTCTTACGTCCGGCGGCCAAGCGTTCATGCGGTCGGCAAAGTCCCGATCCTCGCCCGCGAACAAGGACCGGATAGTATCCTCGAAGCCAGGAAGGTCACCGGCCAATGCGTTGAGAAAGCGGTAGGCGGCTTCGCGCGCGGCCTTGGCTTGGGTCTGGCCGCCATCGGATCGGCGAGCCTCGTCTACGAGGCGCCGTAAAACCTGTGATGTCCCGCCGGGCTGCGCGGAGAGCCATTCCCAGTGTCGGGGAAGCAGTGTGACCTCTCGGGCGACGACGCCTAGTTTCGGCCGCCCACGCCCGCGAGGCTCTGCATCGGTGTCCGAAGCCGTTTGCGTCCTGGCCGCCGCTGTCTCTCGCTTCCCCCGCTCGCTGAGACGGACCACGACTTCGGCGGTCGTGCCTCGCAGGTCGAGATCCACGACGGAGCCCGTAGCATCGTCGAAGACGAGAATGGACGCGTCAGCGCGGTCGCCTTCAGCGGCCTTGATCGCCAAGGCCACGTCAATCAGAGATCCAGCCGCCAGCTGCTCCGTGCCGACGAAAGCGGTGCAAATCTTGGACAGGTAATCGGACACAGGATCCTCCATTGCGAGTTATTACCCGGCCAAAAAGGCGCGCGTCAATATTATCCTGGTAATATTGCTTTCTCAAACTGCTTCGGCTAGCTGTCGCCGCCGTCAGGAGGCGCTCACGTCGTGAAACGCGAAGATCGGAAGGCAGCCGTAGCGGCCTATCGGAAACGAGAGATCGCGACCGGCATCTACGCCGTTCGCTGCATACCCACAGGTGCGGTCTGGGTGGGACAAGCTCCTGACTTGTCCACGATCCAGAACCGGCTTTGGTTCACCCTCCAGCTCGGAAACAACACGCATCGTTCCCTCCAGGACGCGTGGCGCGCCGAAGGACCGGAGGCATTCACGTTCGAGATCATCGAGCGTCTTGAGGAAGAAGAGAGCGACTATGTTCGCGCTCGCCTGCTGCAAGAGCGCCTCACGCACTGGGCAGACAAACTTCAGGCTACCCGGATTTGACGGCTGGAAGCGGGCGATGATGAAGAACCTGAACAGTAACGGCATCACCCTGGCCTATGACAGCTTCGGTGAGGAAGCGGCGGAGGCCATCCTGCTCATCTCCGGACTGGGGACGCAGATGATCCGCTGGGCTGAACCCTTTTGCTGGGAACTGGCCGCGCTGGGTTATCGCGTCATCCGGTTCGACAATCGGGATGCCGGGCGTTCAACCTCCTTCGCCCAGCATGGAACCGTAGATGTCGGAACGTTGGTGTCTCTCCTCATGGCGGGACAGCGGCCACCTGTGACCTACACACTTGCCGACATGGCCGCGGATGCAATCGGCCTGCTTGATGCCCTCTCCATCCCGCAGGCCCATGTTGTTGGGCGCTCGATGGGCGGGATGATCGCTCAGATGATGGCGAGCGAGTACCCGTCCCGTGTTCTGTCGCTCACCTCGATCATGTCGGCGACGGGAAACCCGGCCCTGCCGTCGGCAGAACCGGACGCCATGACGATGATGATGCGGCCCGCACCCGATCCAATCTTGGACGAGGCGGGCTTCCTTGATCACGGCGTCGCCTTCGCACGGCGCGTCGCTGCCACCGCTTATTCGTTCGACGAAGAGGCTTGCCGTGCGCTCCTCGGGGAGGAGGTTCGGCGAGGTCGTGTACCAGGCGGGTTCGGGCGCCAATTTGCGGCAATTGCGCTGGCCGGTGACCGCCGGTCACAACTGGCTACGATCAAGGCGCCGACCCTCGTCATTCACGGGACGAACGATCCTCTCGTTCACCCCGACTGCGGTCAGGATACCGCAGCGTCAATCCCGGATGCGGAGATGATGCTGATCGATGGGATGGGACACGATCTGCCCGCGCAGCTCTTCAGTACCGTGGCGCACGCCATCGACCGAACCGCCCGCCGTTCGCGGCCGTCGATTTTCGGAGCATAGGAAGGCACCTGTGGCCGCAAGTGAGTTCGGCGTCGGCTTCCCGGAGAGCCACCTCCCTGCTCCAATGGCACATATGGATGGAAAGCTGAGATTTGGCTGGGAGCCAAAGGCGGACATGAGAAATTGAAGGTATCTCCGGCCTGCCATCGCACGGATCGCAATCGGCCAGATGATTACTTTCTGAACTCAAGCTTGCGGTGACTGGCCGGATTTTCCGTTCACTTCACTTTCGCGATAATCGGAGGCTTCCAGGTGCCGTCGAGGATAGCTTTCTCCGCCATCGTCGACGCGCGGCCGGATCGTCACCTTGGCCTTCCGCGAGGCCGATGCCGCGCCGATCAGCGCCAGTGGCAGGCGCGCCGTCACCCTCACGCCGTTTGCGCGATTGGAGGCAACACGCGGGGATTGCGAACCTCACCGATGCGTGAGTAGCCMGACACCCGAAACGGGTGTCAACGTAGGAGTGCCACCGCAGGTCATGCGAGCCTGCTGCCGGCGTGGTGCGCGAAGATGCACCGGATAACGACGCTTCGGCGCCGGCATTGCCCCGTCAATGCAGGCGTCCGCCCACAGGAGGCGACTACGACGTTTCTCACGACGCGATAGGGAGCAAACAGCCATGAAGCCACTTGTCACTGCCAGCCGCTGCGCCAAGACCCTCACCCTTGCGCTGGGCACATCGCTTCTTGCCACGATGGCACTTGCGCAGGAGGGCCCAAACCTACGGACAATGCAGTGTGCCGAGGCCAAAGCCCTGGTCCAGTCGAAGGGCTCCGCCATTCTCAACTCGGGCCCCAACATCTTCAATCGCTACGTCAAGGATTCCGCGTTCTGTGCGGAGGACATGTATCTCACGCCCGCCTGGGTCAGGACCCAGAATTCGAGATCGTGCTTTGTCGGCTACACATGCTCCGACAACCGTGATGACTAGAAGTCCCGGCTGATGACAGGAAGTCCCCAGTGGAGCGGCCTCAGCGCTTGAGACCCAGGCGTCCACGCGACGCGGGAGAGCTCAAAAGAGGCGCGGAGCCGTCGCCACAGGTCGACGCTGCGTCGGACGTAAGAGCCCGGGCGGCCCGTTGCAGGGCCGGCCGCCCGGGTGTCGAATGGCCGTCGCCGATGTCAGCGCATCAGTTCGTCCTGCTCGGGCGGATATTCATCGCCAGCGTGTCTTCGTCGACGCGCGGCTTGATCGTCACCTTGGCCTTCTGCGAGGCCCATGCCGTGCCGATCAGCACCAGCGGCAGGCGCGGCCGGTCCTTGCCGATCAGCGCTCCGGCCTGCTCGAGCAGGTTGCGCCGCTTCGCCTCGTCGAGTTCGACCCCGGCGGCGTCGATCAGCCTGTCCAGTTCGGCATTACTGTATCCGGTGACATTGTAGCCGCCCAGTCCGCGCGCGATATCGGCGGTGTGGGTCAGGGCCGCCAGCGTGTAATGCGCTTCCCCCGTGGAGGTGCTCCAGCCGTAGAGGGTCAGCGAATATTCGCCGCGCTGCCGTGCCGGGAACAGGATCGTCGTCGGCTGCCCATTGGAGACGGCATCGATGCCGACCCTGGCGAGCATCTGGACGACGGCAGCGCCAACCTCCTTGTCACCCGGCAGACGGTCGGTGGTGAAGCTCAGCGTCACCCTGAAGCCGTTGGGAAACCCGGCCTCTCCGAGCAGCTGCCTTGCGCGTGCGGCATCGGGCCTGGTGATCGGCAGATCGCGATTGAACCCGAAGATATTGGGTGTCACGAGCTGGCCGACGGGTTTGCCAAAACCTTCCATGGCGATCTCGGCCAGGGCCTGGCGATCGATCGCGAGATCGAAGGCTTCCCGGACGCGCGGATCGAGGAAGGGGTTCTTCGGCAAGGGCGAGCCGTCCCTGGCGAAGACCTGAGGGCTCTTCTCGCGGAAATCGAAGTCGACATTGAACAGATAGATCGTGTCCGTCTTGGTGACGGCGAGCTTGGGATCGCGGCCAAGCGAGGTCACGTCCGAGAGGGGCGCGCGGGCGATCAGATCGACCTGGCCCGCCTTGAGTTGCGCGACCCGCGAGGCATCGTTTGGAATCTCCTTGCGCACCACGCGCTGCCACGGCTCCTTCTCGCCCCAGAAGCCGTCAAAACGCTCCAGGACCAGCTCGGAGCGCGGCGTCCACGAGACGAATTTGTAGGGCCCGGTCCCGATCGCGGCCTTGCCGGAGTTGAAGGCGGGATTGGCCGCCTCCGCCGTCAGCAGCTCCTTGGCGGCCTTGGACGAAACGATGAAAAGGCGCACGAAATCGTTGGGCAGTGTCGGCGCCGGGCCGTCGGTCTCGACCCGCAGCGTATAGGGATCGATGATCGTCACGTCCTTGACGCGGCGGACATAGACGGAGACGGGGCTCGGTCCCTTGATCTGGCGCGAGCGCTCGATCGAGAACTTGACGTCCTCGGCCGTGAAGGCGCTGCCGTCATGGAAGACGACGCCCTGGCGCAGCTTGAATTCCCAGGCGGTTTCCCCAACCGGTTTCCAGCTCAGCGCGAGCCGGGGCTCGAGCTGAAGCTCGTCGCCCGCCCAGACCAAGGTGTCGAAGACATGCTTCAAGGTCTCGGCATGCGTCCCCGTCGAGGTGAAATGCGGATCGACCGATTCCGGGCCGGCGCGAACGCCGATCGTCAGGGTTTGCGCGAAACCCGGGGCGGCTAGCGAGAGGGCCGTGCCGAAAGCCAGGGCGGCGAGCGAAAGGGAAAAGCGCTTCTTCATCATGGAACCGTTCTTGGAGCCTGGGGCGGCCGATATCTGGCCATGCGGACGCGCTCGGAAGAGTTCCGAGACGTCGGCAGGAGGGCGGTGGTGGGGAAGGGGGGATCTGTCGCGACGCGGCGTCGCGATAGATTTGTGGTCAGGAAATAGAATAGTTCTAGCTAGTGATCGAGCGTAATCGAGATAGACTTGCTTCTATAGGAGGTCGATCGCGATCATGTTGAATGATATCGAGCGGAGTGATTGAACGTCAACGAAATTGAATTGGCGATTATGCGGGCACGTCCAGAAATTAAATCCCTAGATAGCGGTCGTTCTGAAAGTTATTTCTTTTTTCAAAATTCGGCGTCGCAAACTCTTATGCATCAAAGCTTGGGCGGCTAGTGTGCCCGTCCAGTCAGTCGAACAGCAGGACAAGAGACGATGAGCGGACGATACAGCGTCACGGCCTCCACCTCCGGGGCGCCCGGTCGCTATGTGATCGAGGGGCACGGCAAGGTCCTGCTGTCCGATTCAGCCATGGTCCGGCAGATCCCTTCGGTCGCGCCGGGACCGATCGAGCTTTTGGTCGCGGCCTTGGGGTCCTGCGCTCTCGCCAGCGCCGAAAGTGATGCGCTGGAGCATGGCATCGCCTTCCAGGCGATCTCCGCAGCGGTGGATGCGACGCGCGACGAGCAGGACGAGACGCGCTTCTCGGCGATCCATGTCGCCATTTCGGTCACGGGGGTGTCTGCGGCCGAGGCGCCCAAGCTGCTCGGCCACCTTCTCGATCAATGCCCGATCTTCAACACCTTGCGCCGCGGTGGCGGCGAGGTGACCGCCGCAATCGCCGCGCTGCCCTGAGCGGCCCACATATTCGCAGGCGGGCCGATGCTTCGGCTGGTGTCGAGGGCCTGGGTCCCGCTCGCCAGGATTTATCGACATTCGCCCGCCCGGTGGGCAGGCTCTTCTTCTTCTGCCTCTGCAACCCAGGCTGAACCCTGGGTCGCAGGAGCGCAGGCGCGTCCCTTGCTGCGACTTGCCTTGCCGCGAGAGGCTCAGGCTTCGTAGCCGAAGGGATCGTCGACGCTATGGGCCGGCTGCGTGAACCAGCGCGCACCGCCTTCCGCCATATAGGCGATGTCCTCGAGGCGAACGCCGAATTCGCCGTAGATGCACATCATCGGCTCGACCGAGAAGCACATCCCCGCCGCCAGCGGCGTCCGGCTGCCCTTGACCATGAAAGGCTCCTCGTGGATCTCGAGGCCGAGACCGTGGCCGGTGCGATGGGGCAGGCCCGGCACCTTGTAGCCGGGGCCGAAGCCTGCGGCCTCGATCACGCCGCGCGCAGCCTGGTCGACGGCCTCGCAGGGCGCGCCGAGCACGGCCGCCCCGAACCCGGCGAGCTGTGCGCGCTTCTCCAGGTTCCAGATCTCGCGCTGACGCTCTGTCGGCTCACCGAAGACATAGGTTCGGGTGATGTCGGAGTGATAGCCGCCGAGCCTGGTCCCCGTGTCGATGAGCACCATGTCGCCGTCCGCCAGCGTCTGCGGATAGGGGACGCCGTGCGGATAGGCGGTGGCTTCGCCGAACTGCGCGGCGCCGAAGGTCGAGCTCAGCCCGAGCTTGCGATGGGCGCGGTCGAGGAATTCGACCAGCTCCGTCGTCGTCAGGCCGACGCGCAGCACCCGCGCCGCAGCCCGGTGAACCTCCATGGTGATGTCCATGGCACGCTGGATCAGCGCGATCTCGGCTGCCGATTTCAGCTGGCGGCAGGAAGCGGCGATCGGGCCGCCGCTGGCGAAGCTGTAGCGGTTGCCGGCCTTGCGTAATCCGTCGGCGATGAAGAAGGGGGTATGGGGGTCGAGTGCGACGGTGCCGCTCTCATAGCCGAGGCTGCGGATCGTCTCGACGACGAGCGCGGTCGGGTCCTCATGCTCTTCCCAGCAGCGCACATCCTCGCCGAACTGCATGTATTCGCGCGTCTTCGGCTCCTCGAAGGCCGGGCTGAGATAGACGATGTCGCCCTCTGCCGGGATGATCGCGCCATGCAAGCGCTCGGTGAGCTTGAGCTGGATGCCGGTGAAATAGTGCAGGTTGGCCGAGGTATCGAGATAGAGCGCCTGCAGCCCCTGCTCGCGCAGGAGCGCTTGCGCCTTTGCGATGCGGGCCTTGAACTCGGCGACCGCGATCGGCTCGACGCCGGACGTCATCGAATTCAGCCTGGCGAGTTCCGCCTCGAAGCTCGAGCCTCCCACCCCAATCGTCATCGGTCGTCATCCCCTTGGTTCGTTCGGTTCCCGGAATGCTGTTCCGGCGCGCGCTGGCACGGCTGGGCGATAGATCCTGGCCCGTCGTCCCGCTGCAGTGCGTGTTGATAGTGCCTTGCATATTATTCGTCGACAATGACGCGAAAGGCATCGCCGGGTTGCGATAGCGCGTGCGTGACCCTCGCATCGATCGATGATGCGCTCAGTCGCTCCGGGCAGAGGGATGTGTGGCACGGCGGGCGAGCGCTGTGCTAAGTTGGGCCCGTCGCGTGCAGGCGAGATGAGGCGCCGGCTCGTCCGGTGGGGGATCGCGGTCATCCCGCGGATGCCGAGCCCCACAATTCGTCACGCCGACCTGATCATGAGGCGCACTCCCACGTTTGGTCGACGGGAGGACAGACCGATGCGACACACCCTGACCGACAAGGCGTTTGCGGTGGCCCTGGTCCTGGCCGCGACATCGCCAGCCTGGGCGCAGGATCACGCCCCGGGTTCAGCCAATCCCTCACCTGCAGCTTCAGCCACGAC
>NZ_JBFTKP010000054.1:0-33840 GCF_056396005.1 Allobosea sp. 05T439
GGCTTCTGTAATGGGCCTTTGATCGTCAAGTCCCTCTGAACGATATCTCGTCGCCAGGATCATGCTTCTGTCCGTGGTCAGTACGAAGACCGCCACACCATGCCATCAGATCCAGAGCCGACAGGTCAATCTAGGGGTGCGTGATTTGCCGAGGCAATCACAGCCTTACACACGACCTTGCCAGGCTCTCGTCCCAGCGACGGGACCTCAGATGAAGCGGCGCCGATCCTGGTCCRCTTCGAAGATGTGAATCTCCCTCATGCCGCCAGAGTGGCCTTGTTCCAGCGGAACTCGGTGGCGTCGACCCACATGCGGTGGAGCACAACGCCCAGCTTGCGCGCGAGCGCCACCTTGGCGCGCTTCATGCCGCGGCGCTGCGCTACATCGAGCGCCCAACGCTTGAGGCTCGAGAAGCGGGTCGCCCGCGTCAGCATAATATGCGCCGCCTCGAAAAGCGCGGTTCGCACCATGGTGTCGCCGACTTTGCTGACGCCGCCGTCCCGGTTCGTCTCGCCTGACTGATACTTCTTGGGCGTCAGCCCGAAATAGGCGCCAACCGTGCTGGATTTCCCAAACCGCGCAGGATCATCCACCGCCGAGCGATAGGTCAGGGCGACCAGCGCGCCGACGCCCGGGGTGGACATCAACCGGTGGCAGACCTTGTCGGCGCGCGCGATCTTCAGCATCTCGCGATGAAGCTTCGTGAACTCGCTCCACAGCGCCGCGCGCGCCGCCAGCATCGCGCCGATCACCGTCTCCAAGACGACGTGGCCCGAGGTCAGTTCGCGGATGCGCGCCTCGAACCGGCCCCGGCTGACGTCGCCGACCTTCAACCCATACCCGCGCAGGATGCCACGGATGCTCAGTTCGACGTCGAGAAGCTTGCCTTGCAGAAGCTTGCGGCCAACCAGAAGCGCCCGGGTATCCTGGGAGTTCACCGATTTCGCGTGGACCGCGCGATACCAGCCCATCCGCAGCAGTTGCGCGATCCCGCGGGCGTCTTTCCGATCGGTCTTCACCGTCATCGCCGAAAGCGCCGCCTTCACGTGACGGGTCTCCAGTAAAACGACCTCACGGCCAGCAGCGACAAGAGCTGCGTGCAGCCACTGCGAGAGCGGCCCAGCCTCCAGGCCAATGCGAACGACGGGCAATTCCAGCTCGGCGAAAAACTCAACAAGCGCCTCGGGCTCGCTGGCGACCTTGATCTCGCGGGCGATCTTACCCGTCGCATCGACCACGCACACGCTGCTCTCTGTCAGAGAGACATCGATTCCAGCATAATGCTCCACGGCTGTTCCTCTCATGATGCTTGAGGCCGATCGCTCGGACCTCGTTTTCAACACCATCATTCTGAGGGACAGCCACCCAAAATGGCTATTCGAAGCGCCGGCCCATTACGGCATCTAGTCTAGTCTGCAGCACGCGTCGTGGTCGGGCTTGTCCCGACCACCTGTACTTCCGTCCAAGCTCCACGCTTCGCCCCCGACGGTTCAAGACGTGGATGGCCCGCGTGACAGGGAGAGCCTGCGCTTCGCCTACGCCGCCAGGCCTCGCTTCTCCAGCAGCGCATCGGGCGTGGGCAGCCTGCCCCTGAAGAGCGTGTAGGCCTCTGCCGGATCACGCGTATCGCCCGCCGAATAGATGAAACGCTTCAGCTTGGCGGCGACATCGGCAGCGAAGACGTCTCCAGCCTCGATGAAGGCATTGAAGGCGTCGGCATCCATCACCTCGGACCAGAGATAGCTGTAATAGCCGGCCGAATAGCCGTCGCCCGAGAAGACATGGGTGAAATGCGGCGTGCGGTGACGCATGATGATCTCGGCCGGCATGCCGATACGCTCCAGCTCTGCCGCCTCGAAGGCAAGCGGATCGACCGTTGCTGGATCCTTCAGCGAATGGAAGGCGAGGTCGACCAGCGCCGAGGAGGTGTATTCCACCGTCGCAAAGCCCTGATTGAAGGTCTGCGCCTTCTTGATCTTGTCGATCAGCCCCTCGGGGATCGGCTCGCCGGTCTCGGCATGCAAGCAATAGGCCTGCATCACCTCGCGCGTCAGGAACCAGTGCTCGTAAAGCTGGGAGGGCAACTCGACGAAATCGCGCGAGACCGAGGTGCCGGCGAGCGAGCCATAGGTCACGTCGGACAACAGCCCATGCAGGGCGTGGCCGAATTCATGGAACAGGGTGCGCGCATCGTCGATCGAAAGCAGCGCCGGCTTTCCGGCTGCGGGTTTCGCGAAATTGCAGACATTGACGATGATCGGGCGAACCTCGCCGCCGAGCTTCCGCTGGCCGCGATAGGCGCTCATCCAGGCGCCCGAACGTTTCGATGCGCGGGCGAAATAATCACCGAGGAAGAGCCCGATATGCCGGCCGCCCACGTCGCGGACCTCAAAGACGCGGACATCGGGATGATAGCCAGCGAGATCGTGCTTCTCCTCGAAGGTCAGGCCGAAGAGCTTGCCCGCGGTGTCGAAGGCTGCAGCGATGATGCGGTCGAGCTGGAGATAAGGCTTCAGCACCGCCTCATCGAGCGCATAGGTCTTCTGGCGCACCTTCTCGGCATAGTGGCGCCAGTCCCACGGTCGGATCGGGCCATTCTCGCCCTCCTCCTGCGCGAGCAGGGCAAGGTCAGCCGCTTCCTTCGCAGCCCGCGCCTTGGCCGGCTTCCAGACCAGTTCGAGCAGCCCCCGGACATTCTCCGGCGTCTTGGCCATGGAATCGTCGAGCTTGAAATGCGCGAAGGTCTCGAAGCCGAGCAGCTTCGCCTTCTCGGCACGCAAAGCCACCATCTCCGCGACGATGGCGCGGTTATCCGTCTCGCCGCCATTCTCGCCGCGCTTGCTCCAGGCCACGAAGGCCTCCTCGCGGAGCTCGCGGCGGGTGGAGAAAGTCAGGAAGGGCTCGATGATCGAACGTGAAAGTGTAACCGCATGCTTGCCATCATGGCCCCGGTCGCCAGCGGCATGGGCCATCGCCGCCCGGAGGAAGGGCGGCACGCCCGCGAGCTTGGCCTCGTCATCGAGGACAAGCGCATAGGAGGCCTCATCCTTGAGCACGTTCTGGCTGAACTGCGTGCCGAGCCCCGCCAGCCGCTCGTTGATCGCGGCAAGGCGTTTCTTTTCCTCGGGACCAAGCTGCGCACCCGAGCGAACGAAGCCGCGATAGGTCCGCTCCAGCAGGCGCTTCTGTTCGGCGTCCAGTCCCAGATTCTCGCGCTTCGCGAAGACCACATCGACGCGGGCGAACAGGGCCGGGTCCATCATGATTGCCGACCAGTGCCGCGAGGTGACCGGTGACATCTCGCGTTCGATCGACTGCAGCGCCTCGTTCGTGTCAGCCCCGGCGAGATTGTAGAAGACACCGCCGACGCGGCTGAGCGCGCGGCCCGACCGTTCCAGCGCTTCGATCACGTTGGCGAATTCAGGCACTGCCGGATCGTCGGAGATCGCCGCGATCTCCGACTTGTGCTTGGCCAGAGCCGCCTCGAATGCCGGCGTGATGTGTTCAGGCTTGATCACCGCGAAGGGTGGCAGGCCGAAGGGTGTCTCCCAGACGGCGGCGAAGGGATTGTCGACGGGTAGCGGCAAGGCTTCTGGCGCGGTCATCTCGTTCCGTTCCGGAAAAACAGGGGAAGGTCAGTCTTGAGCGTAGATATGGGCGAGATAGCGCCGCATGAAGGGCGGCATGTCGAGATGGTCGCTCTCGGCAAGATTGCGCACAATCACGATGTCGGAGAGTTCCGGCTCCGCCTGCTGCTTGATGCGTGACAGCATGATCTCGCGCGCCTCCTCGGCCGACCAGGACAGCGCCACCGGCCGCATGAAGGCGACGCGCCCCGTCAGGATCACCGCCGTCCAGCTTTCATCGACGTCGATTTCGCCCAAGGTCAGTCCGGTCTCCTCACAGAGTTCGCGGGTGACGCTGCCGGCAAGGTCGAGCATGCCGTCGTCCCTGAGATCTTCGCGATCCGGCGTACCGGCGGCGAAATAGACTTTGCCCGCATTGGCGGTGTGGTCGCCCATCACGCCGCAGAGAAAGGCGCCATCCGCCGCCCTCAGGGCCGCCATCGCATAGCCGTTGCGGACCACCGGGCCGGGATGGCCAAGATCGCGCCAGGTCATGAAGGCGGCGTAATCCGTCTCGAAATAGCGTGCGCTGAACACGCCATCCGCGATCGCGCCGCGATGCTGCAGCATGATCCGGCCATTGAACATCGCCGGCTTGCCGGCGCTGATCCTGGCCCAATGCGCGGCAATGGCAGTGTGGTTCTCCCGCGCGAAGACCCAGTCATGCGGCTCGACCACGGCCTCGACCCGCGCAAGCGGAACGATCGTCCCGTCGACAACACCATTCATCATTCGGTCCCACTCACAGCAGCACGCCCTCGCTCACCAGCACAGCTTCGCCGCCAATGCTGGCCGAAACGAGTCCACCGCGCTCGACCCGCAAAGTGAGTTCGATCTGCGACGGCCGTCCCATCTCGTACCCCTGCTCGATGACGAGGCGGTGCTCGCCATCGCCGGGACGATCGAAGGCCATCACAGCGGCGGCGAAGGCGGCAGCTGCGCCACCGGTCGCGGGGTCTTCGCCGATGCCCATCCCTGGCGCGAACATGCGGGCATGGAAGTGATGGCCCGCATCGCGGGTCTGCCGACAATAGACGAAGGCGTTGGGATGCTCGGCCGGCTTCATCACCGTATTCCACCGCATCATGTCGAGCGTGATGCGGCCCATCGCCTCGAGGCTCGCCACCGGAACCAGCGTAAAGCCGACTCCACCGGAGAATACGCCTGGCTCATGGGCATCGAAGCCGATCTCGGCAGGATCGAGCCCGAGCGCAGTTGCAAGCTCCACTGGCGATGCCGCTTCTCCGATCCGCTCCGGCAAGCGCGGCAAGGTGAAGGTCGCCCTGCCCTGATCATTCCCGACCGAGACGTCGCAGGAGACGGCACCGATCCGCTCCTCCAGGACGAGCTTGTCGTTTTCCCTGCCCGCCTGGGCATCGTGGAGAGCGAGCAGGATGGCTGTGCCGACGGTTGGATGGCCGGCGAATGGCAGCTCCCGGCCCGGCGTGAAAATCCGAATGGCGGCACGGTTGGCCGGGTGGGCGGGCGGCGCGACGAAGACCGTCTCGGACAGGTTGAATTCGCGCGTGATCGCCTGCATCGCCTCGGTGTCGAGGCCCTCTGCGTCCAGCACCACCGCCAAAGGGTTGCCGGCGTGACGTGCCCCGGTGAAGACATCGAGCGTGACGAAGCGGCGTTTCACGGCAACCCTCCCTTGGTGGCAGGCACGACCAGATCGATGGTCAGCGGGCAATGATCCGACGCCTTTGGCCTGTCCCAGCCGACGCGCGGATAGCGGTCGCTGCAGGTCGCCAGCCGCGCCATCGAACGATCGGGCTCGCGCGGATCGAGCGGCACGCGATAGGGCAAACCGCGCCGGATCATCTGCATGGCCGGATTGGGGTTCGCAGCCGCCAGCGCCGGCGACAGCAGGATATGGTCCAGCGGCATATGGCTATCGATGAGCCGCTGTTCGGCCTCCGACCAGTAGCGCCGGAAATGCGTCCAGCGCTCATGCTGGAGCAGATGCATGATCGGGTCGACAGCGAAATCCTCGAGCAACGGCTCGATGCCGCTATCCCCTTCGTCGACCAACTCGCCAAGTGGGCCAAGGCCATGGCGATAACCGTTGAGATCACCCAGCACGATCCAGTTGGCTTCGCGCCAAGACGCCCCGAACCAGGTCTTGACGATGTGCCTGACGGCCAGGGCCTCCGCCCGCCGGATCGGCAGGGTCTCCTGCCGGCCATCGTCGCGGCCGTTGTTCATCGACTTGAAATGGCAACCGAAGAGCGTCAGCGAACGGTCACCGAAGCTCAGCTCGACAGCGAGGCAATCGCGGGCAAAGACCCTGTCGCCCGGCCTGATGCCGAACCGCGCGAGCGAAGGATCATAAGCGCCGGCCTGGCCGAAGCTGAGGTCCTTGTGCGAGACGACACGGACCGCCTGGGGCGCCAGCAGATCGCGCCGGGCGCCAAAGCCGATATCGATGTCGCGCCTGTCATTGCCGTCGATCAGGGCGAAATGGCCGTAGCGGTAATCGGCGATGCGATGGACGTAATTGGCAAAGAACGCCTGCAGGCTCGCGAGCGAATCCACTTCCTGCAGCATCCAGATATCGGCTTGCGCCTCGGCGATGGCGAGCGCCGTCATCTGGCGCTTGTCGTCCTCAAGCGCCACCGCGAGCGAGCGCTCGACGGCATCGCGCTGGTCGGCGCGCGGAAAATGAAACAGCGACATCGCCGCAGAGGTGTCGATGCGTCCGCCATTCTCGAAGCGGTGGCGCGTCAGCAGGTTTTCGACATTGAAGGTGCCGACGCGCAGTTTCATCGAATTCAGCCTGCGGCTCAGATCGCTTCGGGCGTGAAGAGCTGCGAAGGCGTCACGAACTCGTCCTGCGCGGCGACCGTCAGGATCTCGCGCGAGCCGGCCTCCTTCGTCCGCTTCAGCAGGCCGTAGATCGAGGACGAGGCCTTGCTGAGGGCAGCGGCAGCCGATCCCTCGCGCATGTAGTGGACAAAGAAGAGGGCGGCGATCGCATCGCCCGCACCGTTGACGCTGATATCGATCTTCGGCGTGCGCACCCGGAAGGCGCCCTTGGCGTCGGCCGCCATCAGGTCGATCGCGTCCGCCGGCGTTTCTTCCGTGACCAGCGATGTCACCAGCACGACTTTCGGGTCGGCATCGCGCAGCGTTTCGACGGCGCGGTGCGCGTCGGCGATGGTCTTCACCTCGATATCCGTCAGGAGTTCGAGCTCGAACTGGTTCGGCGTGACGATATCGGCAGCCGGCACCGCCTGTTCGCGCATGAATTCGGGAATGCCCGGCCGCACGAAAATGCCGCGCCCGACATCGCCGATCACCGGATCGCAGCAATAGAGCGCATCGGGATTGGCCGCGCGGACACGTTCGACGGCAGACAGGATGGCGTGGCCGATATCGGCCGATCCCATATAGCCGGAGAGCACGCCGTCGCAGCCCGGCAGCACCCCACGTTCGGCAATGCCTCCCATCACCTCGTCGATCATGCCGCCCTCGAAGACCCGGCCCTTCCAGTCCCCGTAGCCCGTGTGATTCGAGAATTGCACGGTATGGATCGGCCAGACCTCGACCCCAAGTCGCTGCATCGGGAAAACGGCGGAGGCGTTGCCGACATGGCCAAAAGCGACATGGGACTGGATCGAGAGGATGTTCATGGCGCGCAGCATAAGCCTTCAACGAAACGACGCGGCGAACCTAGCGGTTGCCGCGCCGGGAGCAAATCGAAAGCGTTGATGCAGGCGATGACAAACGGCGATCAGGCAGAGCCGAGACGCATCACGCTGGCCGTGTCGGTGAACTGCGTCAGGCTTCGCACCTTGCCGTCTTCCACAGTGACCAGATCGACCGCCTCGAAGCTCTGGGTACGACCGGTCGGCACATGGGTGACATCGGCGCTCCAGTGAAACGAGGCGCGAGCGCCTTCGACGAGCAGCCCCAGCGTCCTGAACTTCGAAAAGGCGAACGTGCCGATCAGCCCGGCCATCTGCTCCCGAACCGCGGCACAGCCCGTCTGGGGGCTGCACATGGGCCCGAGATCCTCCGCTCCCATGAAATGGAACCGGCAATCGGGATGGAAGAAGGCCATCACTCCATCAAGATCCCCCTGCACACGCGCCTCATAGGCGCTCAGGAGCAAGGTCTCGATCGCAGCGCGCTCGGTCATCTCGGCTCTCCCAATGGAAGAGCCGAGTTTGACCGGCCTGCAGAAAGGAGTCGAGAGACTACGATCCGGCGGCGGCCTTCTTCGCGAAGCTGTCGATGAAGGTCTTGTTCAGGTCGACATTCGAGGTCGCAAGCTCAGGATCGAGCAGTTTCAGCGAGTCATACATGCTCTTCATCGCATCTGGCGTGGAAATGCCGGTGCGCGAATAACTTTCCTGCGAATTCTTGACGGCGCGCAGATAGAGCGGCTTGTCGCCGAGATGGTATTCGGCGGGGACGAGATCGGCGACATCCTCGGGCTTGGCCGTCTCCAGCCATTTCAGGGACTTGACCAGCGCGTTGACGAGTTTCTGCGTCGTGACCGGGTTCTTCTCGGCGAAATCATTCTTGAGATAGAGCACGGCAGCAGGGTTTGAACCGCCGAACAGCGCCTTGGTGCCGGCCTCGGTGCGGGTGTCGATCAGCGCCACGACATCGCCATCCGCTTCGAGCTTCGAGGTCACGGGATCGAGATGCGAGATGATGTCGACCTGGCCTTGCTTGATCGCGGCAACGGCGCTGGCGCCGGCACCGACACCGATGATCGGCGCGTCGGTCGCCTTCAGGCCGGCCTTGACCATGGCATATTGCGCGGTCAGCGAGGTCGAGGAGCCGGGCGCGGTGACGCCGATCTTCAAGCCCTTGAAATCGGCCGCGGATTTGACCTTGTCGGCAAGCTCCTTGCGCACGGCGATGGTGATCGCCGGGAAACGCCCGAGCTCAACCACGGCGCGGATGTCCTGCCCCTTGGCCTGCATCCGGATGGTATGCTCATAGGCGCCGGTCACGACATCGACCGAGCCGCCGACGAGGGCCTGCAACGACTTCGCGCCACCGCCGAAATCGTTGATCGTGACGTCGAGCCCCTGCTCCTTGAAGAAGCCCTTCTTCTCCGCGACCGTCAGCGGAAGATAATAGAGCAGCTGCTTGCCGCCGACGCCGAGCGTGACATTCGGCTTCTCGGCCGTCTGGGCCTGTGCGCCAAACGGCACGAAGCCGAGAGAGGTGGACAAGGCGAGCGCGGCCAGCGCGCCGCGACGGGTGAAGCTCATCGAATTTCCTCCTGATGGGATCGGTTTGCGCTTCTGAACTGGCGCAGTCGGCCCCGACGATAGGCGAGATTGCCCGGCACGGGCAACCTTCGCCTCCCCGATCAGCCCGAGGCCCGGAGCGCAACTTTCGTCTGAGTCCCCCAGGCGAACGCCGGTGAGCCCGCGTCGCTATAGCGTCCCCTCGCCCCGGAAGGACGCAACGCCCTGCCGGGTCCGGTTGACGATGAGGCGTGTCACATCCGGGCGGGCATAGTGTCCGGCCTGATCGAAATTCTGGCGCTCGCGCCTGACCTCGCGATGATCAAGCGTCGCAACGAGAAGCTCCTCGCGCCCCGTCACGGGCTCGATCACCCATTTGCCGTCAGGGCCGGCGATGCCGGAGCCGCCATCAGCGAGGATCTCGGGGCAGGTTTCCAGCATGGCAGCAGCAGGACTGCCGGCCGGCACATCCTGCTTGCGCATCAGTCCCGAGACCGCCAGCACGTAGCTGCGCCCCTCGCGCGCCAGGAAGCAGGTCGTATCCACCGTGTTGCGGAGGTTCCCCGGCCAAAGCGCCACATGCAGATTCTCACCCTGCGCGTACAGCGCTGCTCGCGACAGCGGCATCCAGTTCTCGAAGCAGTTCAGCCCGCCAACCGTGAAGGCCCCGACACGGTGCACCTGAAGACCATGTCCGTCGCCCGGCGCCCAGCTCAGCCTCTCTTCATAGGTCGGCATCAGCTTGCGATGCACCGACGCGATCATGCCATCCGCACCGATATGCACGCGCGAGCAATAGACGCTGTGCCCGCCGCGATCTGCCGGCCGCTCGATGATGCCGAGCATGACGGCGATGCCGCCGCGCTGCGCCGCAGCGCAGACCGCAGCCAGATGGCCGGCCTCGATCTGAACGGCCTGATCCAGATAATGCGCGTGAATCTCCTTCTGCAGCGACGATTCAAAGCGCGCCCCGTCGGTATGTTCGATCCAGAAGGGATAACCCGGCACCAGCGCCTCCCCGAACGCGACGAAGCCGCACCCTGCCGCGGCGGCGCGCGCTATCCAGTCGGCCACCTTCCCCAGTGTGGCATCGCGATCGAGCCATACCGGAGCGATCTGGGCGAGGCCCACGGTCAATCTGTCTGATACGGCGGTCATCGAGCCCCATCCCTGGCCTTGAGTGTGTTGCGGTGGCCGGGTTAAGGACGCGGACAAGATCAGTCCAATTAATCCTTGGAATACCCCTCGATCATGCCACCTAATGTCACTCTGGTGCAGCTGCGTTGTTTCGCCGGCGTCGTCGAACATGGCGGCTTCACGGTGGCGGCCGACCGCCTCTGCCTGTCGCAGTCAGCCGTGAGCCAGGCGGTCGCGGGGCTGGAACGGACGTTGGACGCCGCCTTGCTGCTGCGCGGCCGCGATGGATTGGTGCTGACGGCAGCCGGCGAAGCGGCCCTTGTCGAGACGCGTGCGGTACTCGCGGCCGTCGAACGGCTCGGCACTTGCAGCGGACTTGCCGGCAAGTTGAGCGGCACCTTGCGGATCGGCGTCGTACAGAGCGCAGCCATCCGGCTGCTGCCCGCATGGCTGCGGCGCCTGCGCACCGAGCATCCCGGCATCACGGTGAGCTTGTATGAAGGGACGGATCCGGAGGTCACCGCCTGGATCCAGGCCGGCGTGGTCGAGATCGGCATCACCAGCCGCACCCATCCCGAACTGGCAGCCCGCCCGGTCTATTCCGACGACTACCTCGTCGTTGTTCCCGCCGACCACGAGCTTGCATCCCGGGCCTCGCTCCCGCTCGCTGCCCTGGACGGGCAACGCATGCTGCTCTCGGGAGGCGGCTGCGAAACGCTCATCCAGGAACTCCTGACAGCAGCAGCCAGCCATCCCGAGATCGCCTGCCTCGTGCGCGACAACGCGACCTTGCTCAGCATGGTGCGTGAAGGGCTCGGCCTGACGATCATGCCCGAGCTGGCCCTCGACGACAGCCGCGGCGTGGTTGGGATCCCCCTCCGCCCGAACCTCCGTCGCACCTTGCACGCCGTATCGCCGCCCGCGGAGACGCTTCGCCCGGTCGCGACAGCCTTCCTGACCCTGATCGAAAACGGCGCCGCTGTCGGGCTCAAGGCTCGTCAGCAGCGCCCCAAGACAGCAAGCGCGGGGTGAACCGGCAGCGCCAGCCTAAAGCATCKGCCCGAAAAGTGGATTGCGGTTTTCGGGAAGGCCGATGCAAATACAGATGAATAGATCATCAGACTGGATACGATATCCGGTCTGATGATCTAAGTCGTCGTGGTCGCGCTCTGTCCGGGCCGCCAGACCAGCAGGCGCTTCTCGACGAAGGTGACAAGCGAATCGATCACGATGACGAAGAGCGCCAGGATCAGCATGCCGGAGAAAACGCCGGTGACATCGAAGACGCTCTCGGCCTCGTGGATCTTGTAGCCGAGACCGGCCGACGAGCCGAGATATTCGCCGACGACCGCACCGACCAGCGCAAAGCCGACAGAGGTGTGCAGCGAGGAGAACATCCAGGTCAGGGCCGACGGCCAGTAGACATGGCGGAAGAGCTGGCGCTCGTTCATGCCGAGCATGCGGGCATTGGCGAGCACCGTCGGCGAGACCTCGCGGACGCCCTGGTAGACGTTGAAGAAGACGATGAAGAAGACCAGCGTGAAGCCGAGCGCCACCTTCGACCAGATGCCGAGGCCGAACCAGAGCGCGAAGATCGGCGCCAGCACCACGCGCGGCAGCGCATTGGCCGCCTTGATATAGGGGTCGAACACCGCCGCCATCAGCTGCCGGCGCGCGAAGGTGAAGCCGAAGAAGACGCCCGCCGCCGAGCCGATGACGAAGGCGAGCACGGTCTCGGTCAGCGTGATGCCGAGATGGAAATAGATGTCGCCGCCAGTGAGCTGAGTCCAGGTCCGACCAAGGACCTGCAGCGGCGTCGAGAAGAAGAACTGGATCGTCTTGGTGTCGCCGAGCAGCGGATAGACGGTGAAGACGTGCCAGATCAGCAGGAACACGACCGCGACGAGAATCTGCAGTGCAAGGAGCGTCAGGCGGTTCACGAGGCGTCTCCCTGCACCAGTTCCTTGCCTTCGCCCATGGCGTAAGCCTTCTGCACCTCGATGCGCAGCGACGACCAGATGTCGCGATGGATCTCGTGGAAGGCCTTTTCCAGCCGGATCTCGGCGATATCGCGCGGGCGCGGCAGGGTGACTCTGTAATCGGCGACGATTCCGGCGGCCGGCCCCGCCGACATCACCACGACGCGGTCGGAGAGCGCGATCGCCTCCTCGAGATCATGGGTGACGAAGATCAACGCCTTTCGATCCTTCGACCAGAGATCCAGCAGCAAGTTGCCCATGATCTGCCGGGTCTGCGCATCGAGCGGTCCGAACGGCTCGTCCATCAGCAAAATCTCGGGATTGCGGATCAGCATCTGCGCGAGGCTGACGCGCTTGCGCTGGCCACCCGAGAGCATATGCGGATACCGATCGACGAAGGCACGCAGGCCGACACGGCCGAGCCAGTCTCGCGCACGGGCATCGGCCTCCGCAGCCGGCACGCCCATCGGCTCCAGCGCCACGGCGACATTCTGCAGCGCCGTCTTCCACGGCATCAGCGCGTCCTGCTGGAACAGGTAGCCCGCGCGCACATTCAGCCCCGCGAGCGGCTTGCCGAATATCCCGACCTTGCCGGCAGACGGGGTCAGCAGCCCAGCCGCAGCATTGAGCAAGGTCGACTTTCCACAGCCGGTCGGCCCCACGACCGAAACGAACTCCCCGGCCGAGACGGTGAGATCGATGCCGGTCACCGCCTTGTAGCGATGCCCGCCTGCAAGCTGGAAGGTGATGTCGATGCCGCTGAGATTGACAGCTGGCGCGGTATCCGCCCCGGGCACGCCAGCAGGGCCCGCACCAGCGTGCAGGCGGTCTTGAAGCTCCATAAAGCGTTCCCCAACGGCCTGCTGCGCCAAGCGCCTGGCCGAATATCGCGTTCGTTTGGCGAAACTCTAGGTGATCGCCTCCGGAAGGCAACCCAACCTTGGTCTTGTCCGGCAGATTCGCCGCAGCGCGCAGCTGTTGCATCCACGGCCCGAGGCAGCGATAAGCCAGCGCCTTGGCCTGAAAGATCTCGACCCTCATGCAGCAACTCGAAAGCCTGATGCAGGGACTCGTCGAGTTCATGCGCACCAACCAGCAATGGGCGATCCCGATCGTCTTTCTGGTGGCCTTCGCCGAATGTGTGGCGGTGCTGTCCTGGCTCGTACCCGCCACGGTGTTCTTCACCGCCTTCGGCGCGGCGGCGGGAGCCTCCGGTCTCGACCTGGTTCCGCTGGCTTTCGCGGCCTCGCTCGGCGCGGGTTGCGGCTTCTGGATCTCCTATTGGGCCGGCATCGTGCTCGGCCCGCGCATCGGAGAAACCTGGCCGCTCAAGAAGAACCCTGAACTGCTCGAGAAGGGACATGCCTTCTTCGAGAAATGGGGCATCTTCAGCATTCTCATTGGCCACTTCTTCGGGCCGCTGCGGGCGGTCATCGCCATCGTCGCCGGCATCGTGAAGATGCCGTTCCTGCCGTTCCAGCTCGCCAACTGGGCCGCGTCTTTCGCATGGGGCTTTGGCCTGCTCTATGGTGCCGGACGGCTGGCCGAGTTCGTCACGCGCTGATCCCGAAAACCGTCCGAACACTGAACGGCGCATTCAGGGCGGGTTCAGGCCAGAAGGCGCGAATTGACGGCGTTGCGTCGCGATATCGCCACTCACCAGTGCGGATCTGACGCGGCACGCCGAACGGCTCCAGGCTGCCGGCGTTGTCGAGGCGGGCGACCCGGCGCCTGTCCGATGCTACCCTCCCGGGGCAGGACTATGGAGTCCAACCATGAGCCTTTCGCGCATCATCTCGCCGATCGTCGCCCTCGCGCTGACCGCCGGCTTCGCCTTCGCACAACAGCCCGCCACGCAGCCGAGCGCCCCCGCACGTGCCCCGGCCCCAGTCACGACGCCCGCAGCGCCCGCCGCTGGCACAGCCGCCAAGCCTGCACAGCCCGCAGCCGCCGCTCAGGTCAAGAAGATCAACATCAACACCGCGACCGCCGCCGAACTCGACAGTCTCAAGGGCATCGGCGAAGCGCGCTCCAAGAAAATCATCGAGGAGCGCTCCAAGGCGAAGTTCAAAGACTTCAATGATCTCGTGAAGCGCAGCGTCCTGCCCTCGAATGTCGAGTCCGACATCAAGGACAAGATCACCTTCTGACCCCGCTATCCCTGCGAGGAGAAAGGCCTCCGGCGCAAAACGCCGGAGGCCTTTTCCGTTTTCGATGGTACCGCGTTCTTCGCCAAATCCTGCCGTCTGACGCAAACGCCCTTCAGTATCCGAAAAGTCCGAACACCGCGGCGAATACGATCACGAGCGACACTGCAAGCAAGGCCCGCGCACAGATAGGGCTGTCAATGACACTGTTCAGATTCATCGTCCTCATGGCCGCCTCCACGTACGACTGCCTCGACGAACGCATCGGACTGGAACCGGTTCCACGCCCGGAAAGGCGAGAGGGCGGACACATTACTGCATCCGCCCTCTCGGAATCAATGATTTGTTAACCCTCTCAGGCGCTTGGCGAGCGGTATTGCAGCGGCTCGCCAAGTCCGTGAGTCAGAGCCTGAGCCCGATCAGTTCTTGGTCTTGTCGACCAGCGCCTTGGCCTTGATCCAGGGCATCATGTCGCGCAGCTTGGCGCCGACTTCCTCGATCGGGTGCGCGGCCATACGGGCACGGGTGGCCTTGAACGAGGTCTGGTTGACCTTGTTCTCGAGCATCCAGTCGCGGGTGAACTTGCCCGACTGGATGTCGGTCAGCACGCGCTTCATCTCGGCCTTGGTCTCGGCGGTGATGATGCGCGGGCCGGTGACATACTCGCCGAACTCGGCGGTGTTCGAGATCGAATAGTTCATGTTGGCAATGCCGCCCTCATAGATGAGGTCGACGATCAGCTTTACTTCATGCAGGCACTCGAAATAGGCCATCTCGGGTGCATAGCCGGCCTCGGTCAGGGTCTCGTAGCCAGCCTTGATCAGCTCGACCAGGCCGCCGCAGAGCACGACCTGCTCGCCGAAGAGGTCGGTCTCGCACTCTTCCTTGAAGGTGGTCTCGATGATGCCGGCGCGACCGCCGCCATTGGCCGAAGCGTAAGACAGGCCGAGATCATGGGCGTTGCCGGTGGCGTCCTGGTGGATCGCGATCAGGGTCGGCACGCCGCCGCCGCGCTGATACTCCGAGCGCACGGTGTGGCCGGGGCCCTTCGGCGCGACCATCAGCACGTCGAGGTCCTTGCGCGGCTCGATCAGGTTGAAATGCACGTTGAGGCCGTGCGCGAAGAGCAGCGCGGCGCCTTCCTTCATGTTGCCATGCAGTTCGTCACGATAGATGTCGCCCTGCAGCTCGTCAGGGGTCAGCATCATCATGATGTCGGCGGTCTTGGCGGCCTCGGCCGGGGTCATGACCTTGAAGCCTGCTTCCTCGGCCTTCTTGCGGGTGGCCGAGCCGGCCTTCAGGGCGATGATCACGTCCTTCACGCCGGAATCGCGCAGGTTGAGCGCGTGGGCATGGCCCTGCGAGCCATAGCCGACGATGCAGACTTTCTTGCCCTTGATCAGATTGATGTCCGCATCGCGGTCGTAATAAACGCGCATAGGTTGCTCCTTGGTCTCGCGTTAGGGTTTTTCTTTGCCCGGAGCGGCTTCAACCGCGCCGTACAGAGTGAGGAATTGATCGGTCGCGCGCGCTGCATCGCGCTCGTTCTCCGCTGGGCTCAGCACGAGCGCATCACCCAGCAGCAGCCTGATCTGCACATCGCGCCCGACAAGGCCGAGGAATGTGCGAAAGGCGGTCTCCGTATCATCGAAAGCCAGGAGCCCCGCCTCACGGCCTGCGGCGAGAACCGGCTTCAGGCGTTCGCCAATGGCGACACGCCCGTTCGCCAGCACGATCCCGCCGAGATTGCCTGCCTTCGATCCCGCCTGGCTGATGGCAATCCGGTTCAGTGCAATCGAGGTGTCGCTGGTGATCACATTAAGCCAGTTCGCGGCAAAACGTATCAGGCTATCGCGCAGCGTCAGGGCATCGAGTTTCTGGCGATCATAATTGCCGGCGCGCACCTTCGAGGCCTGCCACTGCACGGTCGCGGTCAGCAGGCCGTCACGATCGCCGAACCACTTGTAGAGGGTTTCCTTCGAGCAGCTCGCACGCCGGGCGACAGCCGTCATCGTCAGGTGCTCGCCCTTCTCGACCATCAGGCCAAGCACAGCATCCAGCACGGCCTGTTGCCGGGCTGTCAGTCCTTCGCTCGATGTATCTGGAGTGGCGCTCAAGGATCAGTACCGTACGTTACGGTTCGGTCTCTACAGGAAGGTTTTTCTGAGCGCAAGGGCCAGCCTGCGAAGATCCTCGACACGGGCCCGGCCGGGTTTCGCTTCCGCCCGGAATGCGTCAATCTGCGCCGCCATCCGTCCCACCGGTTGGGGCAATTGCGCTTCATGGACAACGCGTTATCCGATCTGGAGATACAAGTATGAGCTTGCCTACAGCCGCCGAGACCGTCGCCTTCTGGCGGCAAGCCGGACCGGATAAGTGGTTCGACAAGGACGACGCCTTCGACCGGGAAATCCGCGATCGCTTTCTCGAGGCCCAGCGCGCCGCCGCGGCGGCCGAGCTCGGCTCTTGGGAAGAGACCCCCGAAGGCGCCTATGGGCTGCTCATCTTGCTGGACCAGTTTCCACGCAACCTGTATCGCGGCTCGCCCGAGGCCTTCGCCAGCGACGATCTCGCTGTCGAGGTCGCCGAGCGCGCCATCGCCCGCGGCTTCGACCAGCACTTCACCAATCCGGAGCGGCGCTTCTTCTACATGCCCTTCATGCATTCCGAAGAGCTGGACCATCAGGAACGCTGCATCGATCTGAGCCGCGCCTCGGGCGATGAGGACAGCACCAAATACGCGATCATCCACCGCGACATCATTCGCGACTTCGGCCGCTTCCCGCATCGCAACGCCATTCTCGGCCGGGACACGACACCCGAAGAGCGCGCATTTCTCGACGCGGGCGGCTTCAGCGGCTGAGGCTGCCGCGGGAGGCTAGCCTCCTCCCGCCTGCTGGCTCGCGATGCGCTGCAGGAAGATCGCCGCAATCGTCAGCAGGAAGCCCGCCCACCACAGCGGCGAACGCAGGCTCTTGCCGCTGCCGGGAGCTTCCGGCGGCGCCTTGCCATTGAGCCGCTGGATGATCGGCCAGGCGAAGCAGCCGAACCCGGCCCCCCCGAGCGCAAGCGCCACCATATTGAGCGAAGCCGCATCCATCGCCCTAGATCACATCGCCTCAGGGCCACGGCTCATCGCCGCGATGCCGGTGCGCGAGACTTCGGTGAGCCCGACCACGGTCATCAGCTTGATGAACCGCTCGATCTCCTCGGTCGAGCCCGTGAGCTCGAAGACGAAGGAGGTCAGGGAGGCATCGAGTGTGCGCGCGCCGAAAGCCGCCGCAAGCCGCATTGCCTCGACCCGATGGTCGCCCTTGCCGACGACCTTGACCAAGGCAAGCTCGCGCTCCAGCGCCTCGCCCTGCAGCGTCAGGTCGACGACCCGGTGCACGGGCACCAGCCGGTCGAGATGTGCCTTGATTTGCTCGATGACGTTGGCGGTGCCCGACGTGACCACGGTGATGCGCGAGATGTGCTTCTCGTGCTCGGTTTCCGAGACGGTGAGGCTCTCGATATTGTAGCCGCGGCCCGAGAACAGCCCGGCGATGCGGGCGAGAACGCCCGGTTCATTGTCGACGATCACCGCCAGCGTGTGGCGGGCGACCGGCTGGATCTTGGGAGCGTTCGGATAATGCGTGGCTGACGTCGGCATCGGACACCTGCAGGAGCTGAAGCGGAATTCGGAACTAGACGTGACGGAGATTGGCGATGGCGGGCTCGTCGACCTCGTCCTGGGTTACGATCCAGGGCTCGGCCAGGGCGGCCTTCAGCCAATCCCGATAGGAGGGATGGTCGAGCACCGCGGCCATATAGGCCGCACTGACCGGGTCGACCGGGATCGAATAGGTATCGAGCCTTGTGACGACGGGCGCATACATGGCATCGGCTGCCGAGAAGCCGCCGAAGAGGAAGGGCCCTCCCTCCGCCTCGCCGAAGCGGGAGCGAGCCTCGCGCCAGAGTGCAGTGATACGGGCGACATCCTTCGCGACGTCGCCCCCGCGATCGCGTGCCGCAAAGCGCTTGCCGAGATTCATCGGACAGGCCCGGCGCAACGCGAAGAAGCCAGCATGCATCTCGCTCGACATGGCACGGGCATGGGCGCGCGCCGCCCGGTCCCTTGGCCAGATCCCGAGATCGGGATAGCTGTCATGCAGGTATTCCATGATCGCGAGCGTCTCCCACGCCGCAATGTCCCCGTCGACCAGCGTTGGCACGGTGCCGCCGCTGCCCGGAGCCTCGGCGAAGATCGCCTCCTTGAAGCCAGGCTCGTCGAGCAGGACGAGCTTCTCATCGAAGGCAATGCCCTTGGCGCGCAGCACGAGCCAGGCCCGCAGCGACCAGGACGAGTAGCACTTGTTTCCGATCAGGAGCTTCATGCCGCCTGGCTCGCCGTTTCCAGGCCGAAATCGAGCGCCGCTTCGACATGCAGCGCCGTCGTGTCGAAGACCGGGATGTCGAAATCCGCTTGCGAGACCAGGAGGGTGATCTCGGTGCAGCCAAGGATCACCCCGTCCGCGCCCTGCTTTACCGCCGCTGCGACGATGTCGAGATAGCGTGCCTTCGAGGCAGGCTCGATCCGACCACGGCAGAGTTCCTCGTAGATGATGCGATGGACATCGTCGCGCTGTTCGGCATCGGGAACCATGGCCTCGACGCCGAACGCAGCGAGGCGCTCGCGATAAAAAGCCTGTTCCATCGTGAAGCGCGTCGCCAGCAATAGCGGCCGCCGCGACGGGCTTTTGCGGATCGCCGTCGCGGTCACGTCGGCCAGATGCAGGAACGGCACGCGAGTCGCAGCCATGATCCGGTCCGCCAGCTTGTGCATGGTATTGGTGCACAGCAGGATACAGTTCACGCCCGCCCGCTCGAGCCGGATGGCGCTGTCGGCCAGGAGATGGCCGGCCGCAGCCCAGTCCCCGCTCGCCTGCATCTCGGCGATCGGCGCGAAATCGAGCGAATGCAGCAGCACATCCGCCGAGTGCAGCCCGCCCCGAAGGGCGCGCACCCGCTCATTGAGCAGCCGGTAATAAACCGCGGTCGATTCCCAGCTCATGCCGCCGATCAGGCCGATCGTGCTCATGCCCGCGCCTCCTCGCCCGCTTGCCGATCGTCAGACAAGCTGCTTGCCCCTGGCATCGATGATATCGCCCGTATTTCCCTCGAAATCGGGCAGGATCATCTCGTTATGGGCCTTGCCCGACGGGATCATCGGGAAGCAGTTCTCTTCCTTCGCAACAAGGCAGTCGAAGATCACCGGCTTTGGCGTATCGATCATCTCGCGGATCGCATCATCGAGCTGGTCCGGATCCGAGCAGCGGATGCCGTGGCCGCCATAGGCTTCCGCGAGCTTCACGAAATCGGGCAACGAAGCCGAATAGCTCTCCGAATAGCGCCCGCCATGCAGCAGTTCCTGCCATTGACGAACCATGCCCATATATTCGTTGTTCAGGATGAAGATCTTGACCGGCAGCCGGTGCTGCACCGCCGTCGACATCTCCTGCATGTTCATCAGGATGGAGGCTTCGCCGGCGATGTCGACGACAAGCGCCTTCGGATGGGCCATCTGCACGCCGATTGCCGCCGGCAGGCCGTAGCCCATGGTGCCGAGTCCGCCGGAGGTCATCCAGCGGTTCGGCTCCTGGAAGTGGAAGTACTGCGCCGCCCACATCTGGTGCTGGCCGACTTCGGTGGTGATGTAGGTGTCGCGGTCCTTGGTCAGCTCATAGAGCCGCTCGATCGCGTATTGCGGCTTGATGACCGCACCGGACTGCTTGTAGCCGAGGCTGTTGCGCGCGCGCCAGCCGCTGATCTGCTCCCACCAGCCCTTCAAGGCCTCCTTGTCGACCTGCGGGCTCGTCTCGCGCCAGATCCGGACCATGTCCTCCAGGACATGGGCGCAATCACCGACGATGCCGATGTCGATCTTGACGTTCTTGTTGATCGAGGACGGGTCGATATCGACATGGATCTTCTTCGAGCGTGGCGAGAAGGCGTCGAGCCGACCGGTGATGCGGTCGTCGAAGCGTGCGCCGATATTGATCATGACGTCGCAGTCATGCATCGCAAGATTGGCTTCGTAGGTGCCGTGCATGCCCAGCATGCCGAGCCACTGCTTGTCGGCCGCCGGGAAAGCGCCCAGCCCCATCAGTGTCGAGGTGACGGGATAGCCGGTCAGCCGCGCCAGTTCGCGCAGCAGCGCCGAGGCGTGCGTGCCGGAATTGATGACGCCGCCGCCAGTGTAGAAGATCGGGCGCTTCGCCTTGGCCATCAGTTCGACTGCGGCCCTGATCTTGTTCAGGTCCCCCTTGACCGTCGGACGGTAGGTCTTGTGCTGGTTGTCGCGCGGGCGGGTGTACTCGCCCTTGGCGAACTGGATGTCCTTCGGAATGTCGACGACGACCGGCCCGGGACGGCCGTTGGCGGCGACATAGAAAGCCTCGTGCAGGATGCGCGGCAGATCCGCGATGCTCTTCACGAGATAATTATGCTTGGTGCAGGAACGCGTGATGCCGACCGTATCGCATTCCTGGAAGGCGTCGGAGCCGATCAGATGCGTCGGGACCTGCCCGGTGATGACGACAACCGGGATCGAGTCGAGCAGCGCGTCGGTCAACCCGGTKACGGCGTTGGTCGCGCCGGGGCCGGAGGTCACCAGGACGCAGCCAACCTTGCCCGAGGAGCGCGCATACCCCTCCGCTGAATGGACGGCACCCTGCTCGTGCCGGACCAGAATGTGCTTCACCTTGTCCTGGAGGAAKAGCGCGTCATAGATCGGCAGCACGGCGCCGCCGGGGTAGCCGAACAGATGTTCGACGCCTTGATCCTGAAGCGCACGGACGACCATTTCCGCGCCGGTCATCATCTCGCTCATGTCGCTCTCCTCGGGGGTCTTCGGGTCAGTTCAGGGAAAATCGGGCAATAAAAAAGGCCCTCGGAGGGGCCTGGGCGTGCGCTGGCGTCAGGGGCCAAGCGGTTTGTTCAACCGCCCCCTACCAGCGCACCCGTACGAGAATAAGCTTGCGCATCGCGCCCGACATCCTTTGCGATAATTGCGGCACGCTAGACGACCGGTTTGGCATGGTCAAGCTGCAAAAACTCATGGCCCTCAGTTCCGAAAATCCCATGACGAAAGGGAACACTTTTTCAAGAACGGCCTTGCTAAGGTCCTTGCGCGCGAAACGGGGCCGCCATGTATCAGGAAGTGCACACCGAAAATATCGTCGAACGCGCCCATGCGCCGGAAGTGGCCGAACTTCTGCAGCGCTTTGCCCTGCATGCCCCTGGCGCAGGCGGCGTCTCCTACGAGGCGCTGCTCAAGGACCTCATGCCCCGCTTCGGCGACGACCTCATGGTGTGTGTCCCGACCGGAGACGGCGACTATCGCTATGAGCATTACGGCCGCGAAATCACACGCTATGTCGGCGGCAGCCGGCAGAGCGAACGCATCTCGCAGATGACCCCTCAGGTCGCCCGGTTCACGATCCAATGCTATGATCAGGCCCTGACGCACGGCAAGCCGATGTATACGGTGCATCGCTCCCTCAAGACCGTCCGGGTGTGCCTGTGGGAGCGACTGGTCCTGCCGACCACCGGCACAAATGGCGATCGCTTCCTTGTCGTCTTCAGCCGGCCGCTGCAATTCCGCGAGGAACTGCTGACCACGGTTCTGGAGACCTCGCCCAGCGGCATTGTCGCATTGCGGGCCGTACGCGACGATGACGGCAATATCGAGCGCACGATCATCATCACCGCCAATCGCCGCGCGGCACTGATGGCGGGCCATCCCGACGAGAACCTGCTMGACACGGACGCCCGCACGAGCCTGCCCTTCCTCTCTGACGCCATGATCTGGCGCCGCTGCCTCTATGCCATCGAGCTGCGCCGCAACGACATCTTCGAATCCAGCTTTACGGTGAATGGCCGTGAGATCTGGCTCCAGCTCGCACTGGCGCCGCTCGGCGACGGGCTGGTGATCACGCTCACCGACATCTCCGAGCTGATGATCGCGAACCTGACGCTGCAGAGCCGGGCCGCAACGCTGGCGCTCGAGATCGGCCGGGAGCGTGCGACCCGACGGGCGCTGTCGCATGAGATCGGCCAGCGCGAGGAACGCGAGCAGGAACTGCGCCGCCTTGCCGAGACAGATCCGCTGACCGCACTCCTGAACCGGCGCTCCTTCATCGAGAAGGCCAATCGCGAGATCCTCGCGTGCGAAACGGACGGTGACGATGCGTCCCTGATCATCGTCGACATCKACCACTTCAAGAGCGTCAACGACACGCATGGCCATGTCGCCGGCGATGCCGTGATCAGGGCCTTCGCCGATCTCCTGCTTGGCCTGGTCAGGCCCGAGCGCGATCTGGTGGGGCGTTTCGGCGGTGAGGAGTTCGCCGTCTTCCTGCCACGCACCGGCTCCGCGGCCGCGATGCGCATCGCCCATCGTATCCAGGATGCGCTGACGATGCGCGAACTGCCGACCTCCGAGACGATGTCCCTGCGTGTCACTGCGAGCCTCGGGGTGGCGACCCGCGAGAGTGCGGAGAGCTTCGCGGAGTTCTTTGCGCGCGCCGACAGCGCCTTGTACCGCGCCAAGCACGAAGGCCGCGACTGCATCCGCTTCGCGGGGGCAGACGTCGCCGAAGCCGCCTGATCTCAGGCCCGTGTCTCCAGCTCGCGCAGCGCAAAGCCGAGAGCGGCCTCGGGGGCTACAGCATGCCAGCCCGCCATCTGGTGACGGAACCACGTGACCTGGCGCTTCGCATAGGCACGCGTGTCGGCCTGCCCCCTGGCAATGGCTTCCTTGAGGCTGAGCGCCCCGTCGAGATGGGCGATCAGGCCGGGCACGCCATGCGCGCGCATGACCGGCAGCAGGGGATCGAGCCCGCGCGCCCGTAGCGCTGTAACCTCTTCGAGGGCGCCCTCCCCCATCATCTGCTCGAAGCGTCGATCGATGCGGGCACGCACCAGATCGCGTTCGGGCGAGACGAAAAGCTGGAGCAGCGCTCCCCCGTCCAGCGGGCCTGGCTTGCGTGCGCCCTGAAAACTTGCCAGCGACCGCCCGGTMGCGGCAAAGACTTCCAGCGCTCTCATGATCCGCATGCGGTCGCTCGGACGCAGCCGCTCGGCCATGACGGGATCGCAGCGTTGAAGTTCGACATGGAGCGCAGCCGTCTCGCGCGCCTCGGCATGGGCACGAAAGGCCGAGCGAACTGCCTCGGGCACCGGCGGGATTTCCGAAAGGCCCTCGGTCAGCGCCTTGAAGTAGAGCCCCGTCCCGCCGACCAGCACCGGAAGCGACCCGTTGCCCGCCAGCTCGTCGAGGAGCGCGCTGACATCAGCGACATAGCGCATCGCCGAATGGTTCACGGCGCCGTCGACATGGCCATAGAGACGGTGAGGAACCATCGCCTCGTCGTMGATCGTCGGCCGCGCGGTGATGATCCGCAGATCGGCATAGACCTGCATCGAATCCGCATTGACGACGGTTCCGCCAAAGCGGCGCGCGATCTCGATCGCCAGCGCGGACTTGCCGCTCGCCGTAGGACCTGCGATGAGCACCGCCCTGTACGCCACGCTCAATCGGTCCTTCTCATGCTCGTCGCGACACTTGTTTCCGCTCACGGCCAGGCGCTGCTGAGCGACGCCCTGCTGACGCGTCTCGCCAATGCCGTATCCGGCGTAACCCGGCAAGCCCGCCTGGATGACGAGGTCGCAGCAGACCTCTTCGCGGATGGGGCGGACGCACGCAAGCTCGAAGCCGACATTCGGGCGGCGCTCGACGGAACCGCGGTCGATATCATTGTCCAGCCGGCGGCGACACGCCGTAAGGCGCTGTTCCTCGCCGACATGGATTCGACCATGATCGGTCAGGAATGCATCGACGAACTCGCCGCCTATGTCGGGCTCAAGGACAAGGTCGCAAGCATCACCGAACGCGCCATGCGCGGCGAGATTGCCTTTGAACCGGCGCTGCGCGAGCGCGTGGCGCTGCTGAAGGGCGTCCCGGCATCGGTCGTGGACGAGATCATCCGCGAGCGCATCACGCTGACGCCCGGAGGCCGGCAACTGGTGCGCACCATGCGCGCCAACGGAGCCTATACGGCGCTGGTCTCGGGTGGCTTCACCGTGTTCACGGGCCCGCTCGGCGCGACCATCGGCTTCGACGAAGATCGTTCCAACACGCTCCTTGTCGCAAACGGCGTCCTGACCGGCGAAGTCGAAGCCCCGATCCTCGGCAAACAGGCCAAGCTGGACTCGCTTGTCGAACTGCGCGAGCAGCGCAGCCTTTCAAGAGCCGCGACATTGGCGGTCGGCGACGGTGCCAACGATCTCGCGATGCTCGGCGAGGCCGGGCTTGGCGTCGCCTTCAGAGCGAAGCCGGCGGTTGCGGCTGCGGCAGATGCCCGGCTCGACCACGCGGATCTGACGGCGCTGCTCTACGCTCAGGGCTATCGCGGCGACGAGATCATCCAAGCCTGAATTATCGCACCGGATCGCGAATCCCGCCCGATAAGCCAGGCTTCGGTGTCTGCATCGCCCCGCAATCCGCCCTTCGGCCGATGATCCTTGTGTTTGCATCGGCTTTCCCGAAAACCGCAATCCACTTTTCGGGCCGATGCTTTAGTCGACGATGAACAGCTTTGCGCCCCTGGGCGCCTGTGAGCGATGCGCCTCGGCCTGATCGGCGACCTGATAGCTCATGCCAGGCCGGAGCGTGAAAGCGCGACCGTCTTCCAGCACGGTCTCCAATTCGCCCTCGAGGCAGAGCAGGACATGCCCCTTCGAGCACCAGTGATCCGAGACGTAGCCCGCGGAGTACTCGACCATGCGAACCCTGATCGCATTTTCCGCCGGTCCGAAGAAACGCGTGCGCCAGATCGCCTCGCCCTTCTCGCCTGGGTGACGCACCGGCTCCACTGAACTCCAGTCGACCGTTCCGAAAGGAATCTCGCTCATCCGCATCGCATATCCACTCCGCTGCTCGTCGCCCTGATCGCACACCGGACGGAGCGCAACCAATGCAAATTGCTCATCGGCCCGATCGCAATCCGGAGAAATGAAAAGGGCGGCCACGAGGGCCGCCCTTGATCCTGTCCAAGACCAGCTTGGTCAGTTCATCGTGACCGCGACGAAACGAACCTCACCCTGCCCGTTCGCGACCAGAAGCAGAGCCGACTTCTTGCCCTCCTTCTTCAGCGTATCCAGGCGCTTGGTCACGTCCTCGGGCGAGTTCACCGCCTCCTGGCCAACCTCGACGATCAGTTCACCAATCGAGATGCGCTTGTCCGCGGCATTGGAGTTGGGATCGACCTTGGTGATCACCACGCCCTTGGTGCCGTCCTTGATGGAGTAGCGCTTCCTGAGCTCGTCCGTCTGCTGCGAGAGCTCCAGACCCAAGGCCGTGGTCACGGCGGGCTTGGCCGGTTCGGCATTCGGCTTGGCAGAGGCCTGCTGGACCTTCTCGCCATCCTCGAGCCGGCCGAGCTTGACCGTCTTGACGACTTCCTTGCCCTTGCGGACCACCGTGATCGGCGCATCCTTGCCGACCGCCGTACCGGCGACAATCCGCGGCAGATCGCGCGAATCCTTCACTTCCTTTCCGTCGAACTTGACGATGACATCGCCCACTTCAAGTCCCGCCGGCTTGGCCGGGCCCTTGTCATCGATGCCGGCAACGAGCGCGCCGCGCGCCGTGCCGAGACCGAGCGCCTCGGCGGTGGCGTCGTCGACGCTCTGGATACGGACGCCGAGCCAGCCGCGGCGGGTCTCGCCGAACTCACGGAGCTGATCGACGACATTGACCGCCAGCGACGAGGGAACGGCAAAGCCGATGCCGACGGAGCCGCCGGTCGGCGACAGGATCGCGGTGTTGATGCCAATGACCTCACCGGCCATGTTGAACAGCGGGCCGCCGGAATTACCCTTGTTGATGGCCGCATCGGTCTGGATATAGGTGTCGTAGGGGCCCTGCTGGATATCGCGGTTGCGGGCCGAGACGATGCCCGACGACACGGAGCTGCCGAGGCCGAACGGATTGCCGATCGCCATGACAGGGTCGCCGATCCGCATCTTGTCKGAATCCCCGAACTTGACGGCATCGAGCGGCTTGTCGTGCTTCACGCGCAGCACCGCGAGATCGACCTTGGTGTCCTTGCCGATGATCTCCGCCTTCAGGCGCAGGCCACTGTTGAAGATCACCGTGATTTCGTTGGCGTCGCCGATGACGTGGTTGTTGGTGACGACGATGCCGGAGGAATCGATCACGAAGCCCGAGCCGGCCGATTGCGACCGTCGCTGCTGCGGCGGCTGGCCCTGGCCTTGGCCCTGCTGGCCCTGACCGCGGCGGTTGAAGAACTCCTCGAACAGATCGCCGAAGGGCGTATCGGGGCCGAGCTGCGGCAGTTGCGGCAGGTTGCGGCTGCGCGTGTCGCTCGTCGTGACAGCCGAGATATTGACCACCGCCGGCATCACCCGCTCGGCCAGGTCGGCGAGCGAGATCTGCCCCTGGACCAGCGGCGACACTCCCGTCGGCGGCTGGGCGATCACGGGCGTCGCCAGCATCGGCAGCGCCGCGACGCCGGCCACGAGCGCGGCCCGCGCAAGCCCGGAAGCGGAAACGATTTTCAGTGCCATCAATCAGGGTCCTCGTGAAGAAGCAGGCCGATCGTGCGGCCAGGATGTTGGCCTAGAGATTGAACCTCAAATTGCGGCGGAAGGGCGACACACAATCACGTCACCAGGCATTCCGACCGCCGCTTCTACACCCCGATGCGTACGAGCCAGACGAGGAGCACCCCGAACACGGCTGAACCGATACCGATCAGCCGCATTCGGTCTGCTGGCGTCTCCGCTGCGCTGCGCAAGGCATCCTTCGCCAGATTTGGAATCGCTGCGAACAAGATGCCTTCGATGGCGAAGACGAGGCCGAGCGCCGCGATGAAATCCAGCATACGCGACGCTCGCTATCGATCAGGGACTGGCCGCCGGGGCCGGCGTTGCAGCCGAGCTCTGGGGACGTCCCGTAGGGTCGTTGAAGTAGCGGAAGAACGGCGAATCCGGCGAAAGCAGCATCCGCGTGTCCCCCGGCTTGATGCTCGCCTCATAGGCCTGCATCGAGCGATAGAAGGTGAAGAACTCGGGATCCTTGCCGAAAGCCTCGGCGAAGACCTTGTTCCGCTCGCCCTCGCCCTCGCCTCGGATCTCGTCGGAACGACGCTGGGCTTCGGCGACGATCACGGTCGCGTCACGCTCGGCGCGGGCCCTGATCTCCTGCGCCTGCTGGGCGCCAAGCGCACGCGCCTCGGCAGCTTCGCGCTGACGCTCGGTCTGCATGCGCTGGAACACCGCCTGCGAGTTCGCTTGCGGCAGATCGACCCGACGCAGGCGGACATCGACGACCGTCATGCCGAAGCGGGCCGCCTCGCGGTTCACGTCGTCGCGGATACGGCTCATCAGCCGCGACCGGTCGGTCCGGACCACCGAGATGAAGCTGGCATCCGCGAGGACCGCGCGAACCTGACCATTGACGATCGAGGCAAGCTGCGAGTTGGCCCGCGGGATGTTGTTCACCGCCTGATAGAAGCGCAGCGGATCGGAGATCCGGTAGCGCGTGAAGGCGTCGACGACGAGCCGCTTCTGATCCGACGCGATGATTTCCTGGGCGGGAAGGTCGAGATCGAGGATGCGGTTGTCGAGCAGCGTCACCTGCTCGAAGGGGGCCGGCAGCTTCAGGTAGATGCCCGGAGCGGTGACGACGCTGCGGACCGCGCCGAAGCGCAACACGATGGCCGACTGGGTCTGCTGGACCACGAAGGTCGCGGCATAGAAGACGATCGCGGCGACGGCGAGGACGACAAGCGCACCAATGCGCAGGATGGAACCGTTCATCGGGTCGCTCCCGCCTGCGGCGCACCCGGCGCAGCGCGCCGTTGCTGGAGTTCGTTCAGCGGCAGGTAAGGCACGACACTTTGCCCGTTACCCCTCTGGTCGAGGATGATCTTGTCGGTGCCACCGAGCACACGCTCCATCGTCTCGAGGAAGAGACGCTCGCGGGTCACGGCCGGCGCCGCCTTGTACTGCAGATAGACAGCATTGAAGCGGCTGGCCTGGCCGCGCGCTTCCGCGACGGTCTGCTCCTTGAAGGCTTCCGCCGACTGGACCAGTTGCGCCGCACGACCGCGCGATTCCGGCACGACCCGATTGGCATAGGTCTGCGCCTCGTTGCGCAGGCGTTCCTGGTCGGAGCGCGCCGCCTGGACGTCACGGAACGCGTCGATGACCTGCTGCGGCGGATCGACCTTCTGCAGCTGGACGAGGCGGATCTGCACGCCAGCCTTGTAGCTGTCGAGCGTCTCCTGCATCAACTGGCGCACTTCGGTCTCGATTGCGGCACGATCCGTCGTCAGCACGGGCTGGATGTTGCGCTGGCCTATCACCTCGCGCATCGCGCTCTCGGCCACAGCCTTCACCGTGCCCGGCGGATCCTGGATATTGAAGACATAATTCTCCGGCGCGGCCGGATCGATCTGCCACTGCACGATCACGTCGATATCGACGATGTTCTCGTCGCCGGTCAGCATCAGGCTCTCTTCGCCGACATCCGTCTGGCGCGAGGTGCGGACCGATTCGATGGTGCGGAAGCCGACTTCCGTCGTGATCACATTGGTGACCTGGGGCTTGATCACGCTACCGATCGGGTAGGGCCAGTTGTAGTTCAGGCCTTCGCCGGTCTTGCCGATATATTTGCCGAAGCGGAGGTTGAGACCAACCTCGTTCGGCCGGACGATATACCAGCCCGTCATCAGCCAGATCACGATCAGGGCCAGGATGCCGAGAACCAGGCCACGTCCGCCGAGATTGCCGCCCGGCAGCAAATCCTTCAACCGATCCTGACTACGGCGCAAAATTTCTTCCAGATCCGGTGGCGAACCACCGCCACTGCCTCCGGGGCCCTGCCCCCACGGGCCGCCGCCGCCGCCACCACTTCCGCGCTGGCCCCAGGGTCCTCCCCCGCCGCCACCGCTACCGCCGCTCTGGTTGCTCCAAGGCATACTCGTGCCGTTCCTCACATCTGTACCACACGTGCCATAGGCGAACGGCGGCTGTTTGTCAGCGCCCTTAGGGAACGCGTGTCCGTGACTTGGTCATCGGACACGGATTCGTCAACGACGCAAGCCCTTCATCGTCAACGGAAACAGCGTTCAGGCCCGGCGGCGAAAGGTCGCGAAGGTGAAAGCATGCTCGTCATCGGCACTGCGAGGGTGGTTCTCCTGCTTCACGCGCTCGAACGCCGCCCTGTCCCAGACCGGAAAAAGGGCATCGCCTTCGGGCTCAGCGTGAACCTGGGTCAGTTCAACCCGATCGGCCAACGGCAAGGCCTGGGCGTAGATCTCGGCGCCCCCCGCAACAGTGACGGAATCCGCGCCCATCGCGAGGCCCAGCCGCTGACCGGCCTCGATCGCCTCGTCGAGGCCATGCGCGACATGAACGCCGTCGGCATTAAAACCGGGATCGCGTGTCAGGACGATGGTCTCGCGCCCCGGCAACGGCTTTCCGATCGAGAGAAAGGTCTTTCGCCCCATCAGCACCGGCCGGCCGAGCGTCAGGCCACGAAAATGCCTTAGGTCCGTCTTCAGCCGCCAGATCAGGCGATTATCGTCACCAATCACGCCATTATCGGCGACGGCGGCGATGATCACGATGGGAAGGGCTTGAGGTCCGCTCACACGCTCTCTCCCAACCGCCGCAGCGCGTCGCCGTCGAGGCGTTTGACCGTCCATTCCGATTGCGCGTTCGCGCCGAGAGAGCGGTAGAACACGCGCGAGGGCTCGTTCCAGTTCAGCACCCACCAGGCCAGGCGCGGCAGCCCCTCGTCGACGCAGCGCTTCGCCAGCCCTGCGATCAGGGCCTTGCCGATGCCTTTGCCGCGGAATTCAGGCCGGACATAGAGATCCTCGAGCCAGATGCCATGGCGGCCCGAGAAGGTCGAATAGGTATAGAACCAGACGGCGAATCCCGCAGGCGCACCTTCCCATTCGGCGATATCGCAGGCGACCTTGGGATCTGGCCCGAACAGGGCCTGCGCGAGTTGCTCTTCGCTGGCCGCGACCTCGTGCAGAAGCTCTTCGTATTCGGCGAGCTCCCTGATGAAGGTCAGGACGAGACCGGCCTCGTCGGGTCGGGCTGGACGGATGGAAAGGGTCATAGGAAGGTCCCCGCGACTACGATCGCCAGATTCATGCAGGCATGCAGCAGAATGGGTAGGCCGATTCCGCCGGAAACCTCGCGTGCATAGCTCAGGAACGCGCCAGCCGGCAGAACCGATACGACGTGCAGCAGCCCGTTCTCGATATGCAGCAGTCCGAAGGCCAGCGTCACGATCACCAAGGCCGGCCATGCGGAGAAGCGCTGGCGCAACCGCGTGAACAGCAGGCCACGGAACAATGCTTCCTCGACCACGGGGGCGAGCAGCACCGCATTCAGAAAACCGAGCCAACTGCGCTCCGAGCTGGACATCGCCTTGATGTCTTCGAGCGACCCTAGCAGCCCCGATGCCGCGACGGTCGCCTCGATAGCCAGTACGAGCAGCAACACGGCCACGAACCGGATGACGATGCGCCGATCCGCCGGCCACGAAAGGGCCGATGCACGCCGCCATGGTAGATCGCTCATCGCCCCGACTGCGAACACCGTGCCAAGCCCAACGCTCAGAAAGAACGCAGTCTCGCGAGCATCGAAGCCAAGGGGACGGCCAACGAGCGCTGTGGCCAGAACCGCGGCACCAGCCACCCCCGCATACCCGAGCGCGACCGCAAACAGAACCTGCCCGAACGCCGGAACAACTGCGCGGTCCATCATCCCGCGATCGGTGCCTTGATCGCCGCGTGCGCGTCGGAGGCTTCGAGCGCCACGTCCGAATTGAGCTGCAGCCGGGACCGGTCGAGACGGCCCAGATAGCGATGTGGATCACCGAAGAAGTGCGCAGCTTCGCCGAAGCCGAACTCCGTCACCCGGGCGGCGATCTGGGTCGGCAACGCGTGGCTTACGGTGTTAAACGGCTTTCCGAGCACGCGCATTATCCGCAGAATCGCTACGATCGCTTCGTTACTCCTTAGGATGAACCGAGACAACGCGCCATCAGTCGAACCGGCAGCTCCCCGGATCAGTCCGCAAGCAGGCCCTCACGGTCAGCAGCATGCCGCAGCCCCGAAGACGCGAGCGCTAGCTTCGCCGTTCGTCCCAGGCACGGCTGGCCTCATCTGAAACCCAAGAAGCCACCGCCTCATGACTGAAGCGATCGAGGGCATGAGCCGAAGATGGCGCCATGCGACATCGTGCCGAAGGCTCGAGATGGCGCACGACGCGCCATCTCCGCTTCGCACCGCGACGTCCAGGGTTCACACGCTGTCAGCGTTCGGCTGCTTCTGTTGCGCAACGAGGGCGACGATAATGCTGAGGACGATGCCCGCGGCTGCCAGCCAGAACGCCCGTTGGATGCCCTCGGCCACGGCGATCCGCAACGCGTCGCCCGCCAATCCGCCGACCTGGGAATTGGCAACGGCGATGAGAACCGCAAGGCCAATGGCGTTACCGACATTCAGCGTTGTCGACGCCATTCCCGAGGCGACGCCCTGCTCGTCATGATGAACGCCGGAAGCGGCCGCAATCCACATGCCGGTCCAGACAACACCCTGACCTATGCCGGAAATGATCAGCCCTGGGAGGATGATGAGGTAACTGCTTTCCGCAGCAGCACCGGGAACCATCAATGCCGTTCCGATAGCCCCCACGGCCATGCCGCCAATCAGCGTGGAGCGGATCGAAAGCCGCGTAACCAACCGCTCGCCGACCTGCGTCCCCACCGCAATCGCTATCGAGGGAACCAGAAACGCGAGCCCGGTCTGAAGAGCTGTGAAACCMTGCACGTTCTGGAACAACACCGTCAGAAAATAGGGCAGTGTGCCGAATGTCGCCATGTACAGGAATGTGATTGTCATTCCGGTCAGGAGGCTGCGATTGCGGAACAAGCGCAAGGGCATGAGCGGATCGGCACTCCGTGCTTCGATCACCACGAAAGCGGTGAGCAGGGCGGCAGCCAGGACAAAGCTCCAGATGATGCTGCCCGAACCCCAGCCATATTCCGGCCCCTGCACAAGCGCGAAGACGAGCAGTGTCGCCCCGGCGGTGACAGTCAGCGCGCCCGGCAGGTCGAAGCTGCGGCGTTCATGCCGCTTCGGGTCCCGCGGGATGACGAGGAATGCCGCGACGATGGCAATGCCGGCGAGCGCGACATTGACATAGAACACTGAGGGCCAGCCAAAGGCACTGGTGAGGAGACCACCGGCGATCGAACCGATCGTGAGGCCGCTTGCTCCGGCGCCACCCCAGACAGCGAGTGCCCTGTTGCGCTCCGGCCCCTCGGCAAACAGGCGGTTGACCAGGGACAATGTCGCCGGAAACAGGAATGCGCCTCCGATACCCTGAACCGCGCGCGCCAGGATGATGACTTCAGGGCTCCAGGCCAAGCCACCGATCAAAGACGACAGCGCATAGAGCCAAAGGGCAAAGACGAACATTCGCCGCTGGCCGATCAGGTCGGCTGCCCGGCCGCCGAACAGCAGGAAGCCACCGGTGAACACCGTGTAGACACTGACCACCCATTGCAGGGTCTGGCCCGAAAAGCCCAGGCCCGCGCCGATCTCCGGCAACGCGACGAAGACGATGTTGAGGTCGAGTGCGATGATCAGTTGCGCGAAGGCGAGCAGCGCCAATGTCGCGCCGCGTTTTCCCCCAAGACCTCCCCTGACCGATGATCCGTCGGGCAGCGATGCCAGTTCCGATGCGCTCATGCGTGTCTCCGCTTCCTCGTTCTTTGTTGATCGACAAAGAATGAAAGCTTGCCAACCGGAGTCAAGCGAATTATTTACCGATCATCAAAGAATGGGGGCATCGATGGCGCGGCCACGGGAGTTCGATCGAGATCTGGCGCTTGAAAGGGCTCGCGACGCATTCTGGGCACGCGGCTACGAGGGAACGTCGATTGCTGATCTGGTGGCGGCGCTGGGTCTTGCCTCGGCACGCATCTACGCAGCCTTCGGCTCGAAGGAGGATTTGTTCCGGGAGGCGGTTGGGCTCTACGAGGAAGGCGACGGCAGCTTCGTCGCACGAGCGCTGGCCCAGGAGCCGAGCGCAGTGAAGGCCGTCGAAAGGATGCTACGCGACGCCGTCGAGACCTACACGAAGCCCGGACGCCCATGGGGTTGCATGGTCGTATCGGCCGCGACCAACTGCGCCGTCGAGAATGACCGCGTGCGGGAATGGCTGGCCGAACGCCGCCTGAAGCAAACGGCGACCATCGTCGACAAGTTGGTGCAAGCCGTACGCGCCGGCGAGCTGAGACAGGATACCGACACCGACGCGATGGGCGACTATGTCACTGCGCTGATGCACGGCCTTTCCGTGCAAGCGCGGGATGGCGTGCCAGAGCAACGCCTCCTGACCATGTGCGACCTGGCCATGCAGAGGATGCGCGACCTGGTTGATCCCACCCATGAGGCTGTCATCGTGCCCAACCAGTCTGGGGCGGAGAGCATCTAGGCTCAGGACTTCGGTAACGGGGCCGTCTCAGTCAACTGGATTTTGGCGCAGATCATCGTTCGGCCGCTCTGATCGCGCGGTCGCGTGGCGATCCACATTGGCCGACACCGTCCAGCCTGGCTGGCTACGCGGCCTCGCCCTG
>NZ_JBFTKP010000055.1:0-27846 GCF_056396005.1 Allobosea sp. 05T439
AGCTTCAGCCACGACCAGGGGGAAACGAGGATCACCCTGAGTGGCCGCTGCTCCGGCGCGCTTGACTTCAGCCTCTCCGTCCAGATCGAGCGCCGGGACGCGTCGCGGACGCGGGGGCAGGAGAGAACCTTCCGCGAGGGCACGGGGCCCATAGCTGACATCGCTGAGCCAAGGTCAGGTTCTGGCGTATCCGGCACGCAAAGATGGCGAGCGATCGGTGGCTTCGATCTCTGACGTCAGCTCTCCCCGTCTTCTGCGTGCGCTCGTTCGAACGCCCAGACGCGCTCGAAGCCGATCATGTGGACGAATTCAGTGAACGGGTAGAGCTGGCCATCCCAATTTCGCGTCGAGCCGGTCGACTTGAGATGCGCGAAAACCGCCTGCAGCGCGCTCGCGGCGGCGAGCAGTCCGGCAACCGGGTAGATCGCGATCCTGTATCCGAGCCCCTCCAACTCCGCGCGGCTCAGGATCGGCGTGCGGCCACCCTCGACCATGTTCGCCACCAGCGGGGCGTCGAAGGTCCGGCCGATCCGCTCCATTTCCTCGACGCTTTCGGGCGATTCGATGAACAGGATATCGGCGCCGGCCTTCAGGAAGGCCTCTCCTCGGCGCAGTGCCTCGTCCAGGCCGAGCGCCGTGCGGGCATCGGTCCGGGCGATGATCTTGAACGCGGGCGACGAGCGCGCATCGGCCGCGACCTTGATCTTGCGGACGGCATCCTTGAGCGGAATCACCCGGCGGCTCGGAGTATGGCCGCATTTCTTGGGGAATTCCTGGTCTTCGAGCTGGATCGCCTGGGCGCCGCTCGCCTCGTAGCCGCGAACGGTATGGTCGACATTGAGCAGGCCGCCATAGCCGGTGTCGCCATCGGCTATGAGCGGCGTCGCGGTGCCTTCGGCGATCTGGCGGACGCGCCCGACCATGTCGGTATAGGTCGCCAGACCGGCATCGGGATAGCCGAGATGGGAGGCGACGACGCCGAAGCCTGTCATGTAGAGCGCGTCGAATTCGGCCTGGTCGGCGAGCTTKGCCGAAACCAGGTCATAGACGCCCGGCGCGACGATCAGCCCGGGCCGGCTCAGGCGTTCGGAAAATGTCTCGGGCATGGGTGATTCCTGCTGACGCGGGGCCGGCCGCCTGCGACGGCGGCCGGGACGATGGCATTGGCCGGGCTCTCTTTGCGCCCGGCTCTCTTGGGCCGGGTTCTATTGCGCGGGGTAGGTGATCTTGGCCGCGGCCTTCTCGGCCGGCCAGACGACCTCTTGGCCCCCGTCGGGCTTGTACTGCACGGCGATCATGCTCGCGTCGGTGATGAGCTGGTGCTTGCCCCCCATCTCCGAGGCCGTGTAGGCGACTTTGCCATAGGGCGTGTCGAAGGTCGTGGAGCCGAGATTGGCCAGGATCTTGGCCCGGTCCCAGGAGCCGGCCGCCTTGGCTGCATCGCGCAAGGTCTGCATGGCGACGTAGCCCTGCACCGCGCTCGACACGACTTCGCCGCCACGCTTCGCCTCGGCTTTCTTGACCCATTCTGCCAGGCCCGGCGTCGTCTGCTTGGCCGACCAGAGATCGACGACGACGACATTGTCGCCGGCTGGGCCGAAATCGKAGCGCTTCTCGCCGGCGCCCTGAGTGACGAGCAGCTTCGGCTTGATGCCGAGCTGCAAGGCCTGCCGGGCGATCTGGAGATTGTCCCCGGAATAGCCGATCAGGAAGAGGATGTCCGGGTTGAGGCCCTTGGCCCGGTTGAGGATCGGCGAGAAATCCGGCGTCCCAGCACGGAAGGGCTCGTTCATCACCACCTCCAGGCCGGCTTCCTTGGCGTATTGCTGGGTGAACTTGGCGCCGTCGGTGCCGTAGAGCTTGTCCTCATAGGCGATGGCCAGCGTCTTTACGCCCGGAATGCTCTTGAAGAAGTTCACCGCAGCCTTCTGGCGATGGTAGTCCCAGATGTAGACGTGGTGGTACCAATCGTTCTTGCCGAAGGTCTCCTCCAGCCGGACGGAGGACGAGCCTGGATGGATGAAGATCGGCTCGTAGCGCTGCACGGCGCTGAGCAGCGCAAAATCCGAGGTGCTGCCGAAGCCGCCGACGAAGGCGTCGACCTTGTCCTGCGTCGCGAGCTTCGCCGCGATGCTGGCCGAGGTATTGGGCTCGCCCTTGGTATCCTCAATGACGAGCTCGATCTTGCGGCCGAACAACCCGCCCGCCTCGTTGATCTCGTCGGCGGCGTATTGAATGCCCCAGAGGATCTGGGTGCCGCCACCGGCGAGCGCACCGGTCAGCGGCAGCGGCACGCCGATCTTGATCGGCGCCTGTTGTGCGAATGCGGGCGCGGCGATTGCCGTCCCTGCGAGCATGGCGCCCGCCACGAGGCCTCTCAACTTGGTCCACATCGTGCTTTCCTCCCTGAATTCGCCTGCTCGCAGACGGCAGGTCTTCGCTTGGGTTCTCAGGCTAAAATCCGAGATAGGCGATCCTGAGTTTCTCGTTGCCGGCCATGTCCTGCATCGTCCCGGTCAGGGCGACCTGCCCCTCGTCGAGCACGAGGCACGTATCTGCGACGCTCATGGCGGCGGCGAAGTTCTGCTCCGCCATCACGATGGCGCAGCCACTCGCCGCCTTGACGCGCCCGAGCGCCTCGAACAATTCCTCGACCAGCTTGGGCGCCAGCCCGGCCGAGGGCTCGTCCAGCACCAGCACGCGGGGCTCGATCATCAGCGCGCGCCCGATCGCCAGCATCTGGCGCTGCCCGCCGCTCATCGAACCGGCGAGTTGCCCGGCGCGCTCGCGCAGGATGGGAAAGAGCGCGAAGATGGTCTCGAAGAGACGCTCGCGCTCGCCAGCGGCCGCTCGCGGCGAGAGGGCCTCGAAGGCGCCGCGCAGGTTTTCCTCGACCGTGGCATTGGCGAAGCAGCGTGCGCCGTCGGGAACGAAGGCGACGCGGGCGCGCGCGAGTTGCCAGGGCGACAGCCCGGACAGATCCAGGCCGTCAAGCCTGAGGCTGCGCCGCCCCGTCTCGACCGTGCCGATGAGCGCGCGCAGCGCGGTCGTCTTGCCGGCCCCGTTGGGACCGAGCAGGACCAGGAGCTCGCCGCCCGAGACCGCGAGCGACAGGCCGGGCAGGACGACGAGCTCGCCGTAACCCGCCTTCTCGATGGAGACTTCGAACCGGTTCACAGCGAGAACCCCTTGCCCAGATAGGCTTCCCGGACACTGGCATCCTGCAGCACGTCCTGGGGCTTGCCCTGTGCGAGCAGCCGGCCCTGATTGAGGACGATGGCATGGCCGCACAGACGCGCGATGATGCGCATGACGTGCTCGATCACCACGACCGTGACGCCAGAGGCATGGATCTCGCGAACCAGGCCGATCACCTGGTCGGTATCCTCCAGGCTCAGCCCGGCCATGGCCTCGTCGAGCAGGAGAACCGTGGGGCGGCAGGCGAGGGCACGGGCGATCTCCAGCCTTCGCAGATCCGAGACCGAGAGCTGGCCGCAGCGCGTGCCGACCGCGGGACGCAGGCCGCAATAGCGGGCGAGATCGCCGGCGCTGCGCGCGCCGCCGGGCAGGGCGCGGCCGGAACGCGCATAGGTCAGCGGGACCGAGATCACCTCCTCGATGGTCAGTTCCTTCGGTACGCGCGGAACCTGATAGGTCCGCGCCAAGCCGCGATGGACGATCAGGTCGGGACGCAGCCCGTTGATCGGCTCGCCGCCGAGGCTGATCTTGCCTGTGCGCGGCGGGATCTGCCCGGAGACCATGTTGACGAAAGTGCTCTTGCCCGACCCGTTCGGCCCGATCAGCGCCGTGATCGCCTGGCCGGGCACGTCCAGCGTCACCTCGTCGATCGCCTTGAGGCCGCCAAAGGCGACGGTGCATGTCTCKACGCTGATCGCTGTCATGATGCGAGCCTCGGCTTGGTCTGCGCCTGCCCTGACCTGGGCCGACGCCGCCGCAGCCGGTGCCGGACGAAGCCCACCAGCCCCTCCGGCATGCCGACGATGAACAGGATGATGACGGCGCCATAGACGACCTGATAGCCGACGCMGCCGACGACATGACGCGCGACCTCTTCGAGCAGACGCAGCACCACGGCGCCGACCAGCGGGCCGAGCGTCGTGTCCATGCCGCCGAGGATGGTCACGGCGAGCGGCAGGACGTTCCAGTTGGTGGTGAAGACATCGTCGGGAATGACGTATCCGTAGAGGCCGCAATAGCAGGCACCGGCGAGGCCCGCGACCATCCCGGAGACGACGAAGGCCAGGATTTTCAGCCGCGTGACAGGCACACCCGAGGCAGCCGCGAGATCGGGATTGTTCCTGATCATGAAGAAGGCCGGACGAAAGCGCCTGCCGAGGAAAATGTCGCTGACGATGGCGGCCGCGACCAGGCAGCCGGTGATGAACAGGAGCTGCAGCGGCGGCGATCCACCCGCGATGACCGGCGGCATGATGCCGGTCGAGCCGCCCGTCAGCCCCGGCGTGACCAAGATCACGACATGGATCGACAGGCTGAAGGACAGGGTCGCGATGGTGAAATAGAGCCGCCGCAGGCGCAACGTCACTGCGCCCAGCAGCAAGGCGACCACGCCGCAGAGCAGGATACCAACGGTCCAGCCGAGCACGGGGCCGAGCACGGGCGTCAGCAAGGCCGAGCCATAGCCACCGATGCCGAAGAAGGCGGCGTGGCCGAGCGAGACCTGGCCGGTGCGGGACAGGATATCCCAGGCCAATGCGAGGATGGCCGAGATCGCCGTGCCGATCGCGACCTGAACCAGAAAGGGCCGATCCGCGGCCGCGATCAGCAGGAGTGGCGCCGCAATCGCCGCATAGAGGGCGAGCCGTGCGGGAAGACCGGAACTCATGCCTGCACCTGCTTGCCGAACAGGCCGCTCGGGCGCACCAGGAGGACGAGCAGCAGAACCAGGAAGGAGACGCCGAAGCCCCAACTGCCGCCTCCCGATACGAAGGTGCTGATCAGGCCTTCGATCAGGGCGAGGATGGCCGCCCCGATCAGCGCGCCGGGGATATTGCCGAGGCCGCCGAGCGCGATGATCGCGAAGGCGCGGATGACGAGGTCGACGCCGACCGTCGGCTGAACGTAAAGCACGAGCGCGACGAGCCCGCCGGAGATGCCGGCGGCCGCACCGCCGATCGCGAATGACAGCTCGAAGACGCGGTCGACATTGATGCCAGCATGCATGGCGAGCACGGGGTCGTCGCTGGCGAAGCGCATCTGCGTGCCGTAGCGGGTGTGGTTCTTGATGCCGAGCATGACCAGGAAGAGCAGCAGGCCGACCAGCGCGACGACGATATTGTTGCCGGGAATGGTCACGCCTGCGAACTGGAGCGAGGGCAACAGCGCCGGCGCCTGCATCACCCGCGCATCCGGCGACCACAGAATGATCGCGATATTGAGGATCAGGATGGACAGGCCGAGCGTCGCCAGAAGCTGATTGTGCTCGTCCTGCTTCAGCACGCGGGCCAGGAAGCCGCGATAGACCAGGATGGAGAACAGGCCGAGCGCGACGCCCGAGGCCAGCATGCCCAGCCAGGGCGACAGGCCGTAGCCGGTATAGAGCCAATAGGTTAGGAAGGCGCCGAGCATGACGAATTCGCCATGCGCGAAATTGATGATGCGCGTCACGCCGACCGTGAGCGTGAGCCCGGCCGCCACGGCCGCGTAGAGGCCGGCCACGCAGAGCGACAGCAGAACCGCCTGGACGATCGACGCGGTCATGTCCGCCTGTCCTCCACGCAGAGCGCCTCAGTCATCGACCGTCTCCGTCGACGCTTCGGAGAAATCGAGCAGTCGCGACTTGTACTCGCTGCGCGGCAGCGTGCCGGCCGGGGCGAGGTGCACGGTGGTGGTCACCACCAGCGTGGCGCGGATATCGCTCTCGATCTTCTCGCGCAGACCATCCGAGGCGGTCTCGCCTTCGGCAAGCTCGACGACGACCTTGAGCGGCGGTGCCTGCTTGACGCCCTTCGCGGAGGGGCGGACCGAGACCACGCCGGTGACGGCGGGCGCGAACCGGTTGACGACCTCGCGGATCGCCGAGGGAAACACGTTCACGCCGCGGACGATCAGCATGTCGTCGGTCCGGCCAATGCAGCGCACCCGCGGCGACGTGCGGCCGCAGGAACAGGCCCCCGTGCGCAGGACGACATGGTCGCGGCTGCGAAAGCGCAGCAGCGGCGCGCCGCGATGCCTGAGATGGGTGTAGACGAGTTCGCCGGTCGCGCCGTCGGTCTGCGGAACCTGCTTGCCGGTCTCGGGATCGATCAGCTCGAAATGCACGAAGCCGCGGCCGGAAAAATGCATGCCCTGCTGCTGCTCGCACTCGCCCCAGAGCGAGACGGAAATATCGCCGATCCCCATCGCCTCGGTGACCTTGGCATTCCAGGCCTGTTCGAGCTTCTCGCGCATGGCCGGCTCGCCGCCGCCGGGTTCGCCGGCCACCATGATCCGCCTGATGCTGCTATTGGGCAGGTCGAGCCCGCGCGCCTCGCCGATCTCGGCKAGATGCAGCGCATAGGACGGGGTGCAGGCGAGGATCTGCGGCTTGAGCAGTTTCACGGCGGCGAGCAGCCGCTCGGTATTCCCGGTCCCGACCGGGATGTGGCAGAGGCCGAGGCGGGGGAAGGAATCGAGTGCGGCGCCGGCGACGAACGGCCCGGCATTATAGGTCGAGATGACGCGCTCGCCCTTGCTCAGGCCGCTGGCGCCGTAGCTGCGGGCGGAGGTTCGGACCCAGTTTTCCAGGTCGCCTGCGGTCAGCGGAATATAGCTTGGAATCCCGGTCGTGCCGCTGGTGGAGAAGATGCGCACCACCTCCTCCAGGGGCGCTGCGAGATGCGTCCCGATCGGATGGGCCTCGCTGCGGCTCTGCCGCAATTCATCCTTCTCGGTMAGGGGCAGGGCTTCGATGTCGTCGAGCCCGCCGACCGATTCCGGCGTCGCGAAGCCGTTCGCCTGCAGCTTGTCGCGAAAGAAACGCGAGTGTTCGAAGAGATAGCCGACCTGTTCGCGATAGAGGCGGTCGTCAAGCGCGCGCTGCTCGGGCCAGGGAAGTGTCTCGATATCGGGCTCTTGGAGCATGTCCCGGTCCTTCGCTTACATCGTGGGGTCGTAGGCGATCGCTTCCTCGGCGTGGTGCGCGAGAATGAAGCCGATCGGGCGCTTTTGTTCCTCGGCGAGATGCCCGAGAAGTCCCGCGGTGCGGGCCAGGATCGGCACGGCCTTGATCATCGTGTGCGGGAAATCGAGGTCCATCAGCACGGCAGCGATCGGACCGGAGACGTTGAGCGGCATCTGGCGGCCCCATGCCGTGGCGACAGCGCTGCGCATCCGCTTCAGGAGGTCGAGATGGCGACCGGCAATGCCGCGTTCCTCGACCAGGGCGAAGATCCGCTCGGTTCGCGGATCGACGGGATGATGGATCGGGTGGCCGAAGCCCGGCATCTTGCCGCCCTCGCGCCGTGTCCTGGCGGCGATGTCGTTGACGACGGCATCGGGATCCTCACCGGCATCGACCCGGGCAGCGGCTTCGGCGAGCACCTTGGCGCACAGCTCGGCCGTGCCCAGAACCACCGTGCCGCAGCCGAGAATTCCGGCGGCAACGGCGCATTGCAGGCTGTCGGGCGCTGCGGCCAGCGTCATGCGGGCGGCCTGCGCCGTCGGTGTCAGCCCATGCTCGGCGATCGCGACGAGGAGAAGATCGAGGAAATAGCGCTGCTGCTCCGACGGCTTTTCGCCGGTCACCAGGAAGAAGAAGAAATCGGTGAAGCCATAATGGCCCATGATCTCGCTGGCGAAGTCCCTGCCCCGGATCTCGATCCGGTCCGGAGTGGACGTACAGATGCCCGTGATGGCCGGGCCGGCCTTGCCAATCAACATGTCGCTCCTCCTGCCGCAGCCAGCACGAGGCGAAGCGAAAGCCGCGCAGCGGCGAGAGCCGTGCGATCAGTCCCGGATGGGGGACAGGCGTTTCCTCTTCGCCGCTTTCGGCTTGTTTTGTCTTTTAAGTTTGTAGGACAATATTGCAGGTCGAAACGTTGTCAACCGGGTTTCCTGCTGATAGGCAGATCGTCATGACGACACTCGACACCCACCTCGCCAGCGCTCTGCCGGAGCCCGAGAACGCCGAAGGCCCGGCGCGCGGCGGAACCGTCGAATACGTCCTTGATCATTTGCGCGCCGGTGTGCTCCAGGGGCGCTATGCGCCGGGCCAACGCCTGATCGAAGCCGACCTGACGCGCGATCTGCGGGTCAGCAGGGGGCCGCTACGCGAGGCCTTTCGACGCCTCTCCGCGGAGGGCATTCTTGAGATCGTGCCGCATCGCGGCGCCCTCGTGCGCCGCCTGACCCTGCGCGAGATGAAGGAGCTGTTCCAGATCAGGCTCGGCCTGGAGACCCTCGCTGCCCGGCTGGCTGCGGAAGCGATGGCCGATCCGGTGACGAAAGCGCGGTTCGAGCGGGAGATCGAGGCGATCTGGGACGAGCACCCGCGCCCTCCGGGCGCTGAATATATCGACGAAAACCATCAGTTTCACGATGCGGTCGTCGCGGCGAGCGGCAACGAGCAATTGCTCAAGCTGACGCGGCAGCTTCGGCTCCCTGTCCTGATGTATCAGCTGGCGGGAACACTGAAGGCCGAGAACATCGCCGCTTCGCTGGCCGAGCATCGCGCCATCGCGCGCGCCATCCTCGCCGGCGACGCCGCACTGGCCGAAGTGCATGTGAAGGACCATCTGCAGCGCGCCATGGGCCTCGCGCAGGCCATGCCACACCGGGTTTTCGCTCGCTAGCTCATCGGACCGGACATCGTATCCGCCCCGATGATCTAACCTTTTGTGTTAGCATCGGCTTTGCCCCGAAAACCGCAATCCACTTTTCGGGCCGATCCTTTAACGCATCGCAGCGGCACGTCTTCGGCGGCGAGCCCCATCCTGCTCGCTGTTTTTCGACCGGCAATCTGAGAGACGCGTGGCTTCGCGTGGCGCCGGAAGGCGCTGCGCGCACACTCGCGCAAGACCCGCTACCAGAGCCGCAACATAGCTGCGCCCCCGACGAATAGAGGCTCCGATGGCTCTCTCAGGGGGGGGCGGGCGACCAGGCGACGAAGGCGATCATCCGTGCCGCGACGGAACCGCGCCTGTCCCTGTCGCTTGGATACAAGGGCAAGATCCGAGGGAACATCGACTGGCAACATCGACTGGCAAGATCCCCGGCGATCTCGGCCGCGCGGCGGCCGCGATGAGCAGCTCCCGGCCGATCCCGGTCATGCCCATGATCCCGGAAAACCGCCAGCCCGTGCTGGTCGTTGGCGGGCTTCCGCAGGATCGGCAGCGCGCTTTGAGGGCGTCAGTCGAACTCCTTGCGGAATTTCTCGCTGACGGTGGCTGCCTGGCGGAAGCGCCCGATCGAGAAGGGCTCCAGCGGCGTCTGCGTCGCGCCGTCCACGATCATCTCGCTGAGGCATAATCCGACGCCGGGGCCGATCTGGAAGCCGTGGCCGCAGAAGCCGAAGGCATGGAACAGCCCGGCGGTCGTCTCGCTCGGCCCGATCACCGGGATCATGTCTGGCAGATAGGCCTCGATGCCGGACCAGACGCGGATGACATGGCAATGCGCGAGCATCGGCGCGACACGCGCCAGCGCCCGCATCGCCGCCAGCGTCTTGGCGGGAGGGACGGGGGCCCGGTTCGCCTCCGGATCGGCCGCCGTGCGCGGATAGCCGGCCAGGATGATGTTGCCGCGCGGGATCTGCCGGAAGATCACCGACCCGTCGATCGCCTGGACGGAGGGCCCGATCGCGTAGGGAAACGGCTCCGTCACGAATTGCGGCGGGCCGGCCGGAAAGACCGGCGCGGTCTCGCCGAACCGCTCCGCGATGTCGAGCGCCCAGGCTCCGGCGCAGTTGACGAGCGCGCCGCAGCTCAGCCGCGCGCCATCGGCGAGCGTCAGCGCGAAGCCGTCGCCCGCGCGATCCACGGCGGTGACGCGGGTGTTCTCGCGGATGACGGCGCCGAGCCTGGCCGCGGCCCGCGCCACGGCCGGCGTCGCGATCCTGGGATTGGCCGTGGCGTCGCGTGCCGAAAACGTGGCGGCGACGGCCCGTTCGCCGAGCCAGGGCCAGCGCCGCCGGAGCTCGGCAGGTCCGACCCGCTCGATCGCCAGCCCGTAGGATTCCGAGACCCCGGCATAGCCCTCGAGCTTGGCCTGCTCCGCCTCGTCATAGGCGAGATAGAGATGGCCGGTTTGCTCGAACTCGCACTCCTCGCCGATCAGGGCATCGAAATCCTCCCAGAGGGCCTGGGAGCGCAGGGACAGCGGGTACTGCCCGGGAAAGCGGCCCTGAAGCCGCAGGTTTCCGAAGTTGACGCCGCTCGACTGGGCGCCGACCAGGCCTTTCTCGATCACGGTCACGCTGTGCCCGCGCCGCGCCAGGAAGAAGGCGGTCCAGGCGCCGATCAGCCCGCCGCCGACGATCGCGACATCGCTCGTGCGCTCGCTCATGCCGCATCCCCGGCTGCCGCGAGCGCAATCGGCTTGACCGGGGCCTGGCCGCGCAGCCGCCCGGCGCAAGCGCCATCCTGCCCGCTCTTCGCCGCCACGATCTCTTGCAGGGCAGGGCCGCAGACCCGGCCCTGGCAGCGGCCCATTCCACAGCGCGTCATCGCCTTGACCCGGTTGACCTCGATCGGCCCGAGCTCCTTCTCCATCGCCGCGCGCACCTCGCCGACCGTCACGTTCTCGCAGCGGCACAGCGTCACGGAATCCGGCAGGACGGCGATCTGCGCCGCCGGCCAGGCGAAGGCGCGCGCCAGCCCGAGCTGGAAAGCACGCAGGCGCTCGACCTGCCGTGCCAGCCGCCGCACCGCCTCGCTATCCTGCGGATGGCCGAGATCAGCGAGAATCGCGTGGGCGGCGAGCGCGCCGCTCGCTTCGGCCGCGTCGGCGCCGCCGATCCGCACCCCGTCTCCGGCGAGGTAGAGGCCCGGCCTCGCCCGGCCCAGGCTGTCGATCCTGGGCAGGTGCAGCCGGAAATCCGGGTCATAGGCGAACTCGGCCCGCGCCAGGTCGGCCAGTTGCGTCTCGGGCTTCAGGCCGTAGCCGAGCGCGACGGCATCGCAGGCGAAGCGGCGTTCGCGGCCACGCGCATCGGCCAGCACCAGAGCCTCGACGCGGTCCGCGCCCTCGACGGCGATCGGCGTCACGCCGTGCAGCATCTCGGTGCCGGCGCGGAGGGACGCGCCCATGTACCAGATGCCCCGCAGCAGCGTCCGGGGCGCTCGCAGCAGGGCCGGGATCGTGGCGGCCTTGGCGGCGAAGGGCGTCGTATCGGCGATCACGGCGATCTGCGCGCCCATGTCGCGATACTGCTTCGCCGCCAGCGCCAGCAGGGGCGACGAGCCGAGGAAGGCGACGCGGCTTCCGATCAGGCAGCCCTGATCCTTCAGCGCGACCTGGGCGCCGCCGAGCGTGAACACGCCGGGCAGGGTCCAGCCGGGCAGGGGCGCCACCCGGTCCATCGCGCCGCTGGCGATCAGCAGCCAGTCGAAAGCGAGCGTCTCGGCCCGCTCGTCGCGCAGCAGATGCAGCTGGTTGCCGTCGATGGCCCAGACCAGCGTCCGCGGGCGGTAATCGATCTTCGGGCGCAAGGCCGCGAAGCGGCGATGCAACGCAACGTATTTCCCGGCCTCCGAACCCATCAGCCTGGTCATGTCGAGCGCGAGATCATCGGCCGGCCGGCGATAGCCTTGCCCGCCCGCCCGCGCGCCCTCGTCGATCAGGATGGGCCGCAGCCCCTGTGCGCAAAGCACCTCGGCTGCGCTGATGCCGGCCGGGCCAGCGCCGATGATGACGATGTCAGCCATGGGCGCCAGCCACAGGCTGCGGTTCGGCAAACAGCACCATGCCGTCGGCGACCTTTGTGGTGCAGGCCCTGAGCCTGCCGCCTTCAGCGCTCGAGACCCAGCAATCCTGGCAGGCCCCCATCAGGCAGAAGCCGGCCCGCGGCTCGCCGCCGAATTCCAGCCGGCGGAGCAGCGCGCCGTTCGCCAGCAGCGCGGCGAGGACGCTGTCGCCACTCGTCGCCCGGATGGTCGTGCCGTCGAAGCTGAGCGTCGCGGGGGGCCCGGTACGGGCTGCCACGCGGCGGAACTGGGCCTTCGGAGCGTCCATGCGGGGTCCAAGGGTTATTTCAATGCGATAATAGTTTTCGAATATTGATAAAACACGCGTCGACCGTCAAGCGCCTCGTGCTTGCGGTTCAGACGCGCGAGATCGCGTGCGCGGTGGCGATGACCAGGGAGGAAAACCGGGAGACGACCTCCGCATGGCTATAGCGCGAGGTCGAGGTGGCGATGTTCACGGCGGCCTCCGGACGGCCGTGATGATCGACGATCACCGCGGCGATCGAGGCGTCGCCGAGATAGACCTCCTCGAAGGCGGTGGCGTAGCCCTGCGCCGCCGCCTGGCGCAGCTTCGCTTGCAGGGCATCGCGCTGCCAGGTCGTCGAGGGCGTGTGGGCCTGGAGGTCGGAGGCGTCGATGATCGCCATCGCCTCGTCCTCCGGCAGGCGCGAGAGCATGGCGATGCCCGGCGCGGTGCAATAGGCCGGCATCCGCGTGCCGATGATGACGTCGGTGTTCAGCACGTGGCGACTGAGAAAGCGCGAGACGAAGATGATCTCGGTTCCCTCACGCACGGTGAGGTTGACCGTCTCCTCCGTCTCCTTGCTCAGATGCATGAGATAGGGCATCGCCCGGTCGAGAAGACGGCTGCTGCGCACGAAGTGATAGCCGAGGTCGAGCGTCTTCGCGGTCAGCTCGAAGCGCTTGGTCTGCGCATCCTTGCGGAGATAGCCGAGCCTGGTCAGCGTGTGGGTGAAGCGCTGCGCGGCGCTGACATCCATCCCCGTCTCGGAGGCGACCTGTGACAGGTTGAGCGTCTGGTGCTGGCGGCCGAAGGCGGACAGCACCCGGAAGGCCTTCTCGACCGAGTTGACCATCAGCGCATCGTCCTTGCGCCCGGCCTGATCGGCTGGTGCCGCCGCTTTCCTGCGGCCGTTCTGTGTCGCTTCCGGCATCGTCATCGGGGGCTGTTCTCCTCGCTCAATCAATGGCCGTGGCCAATGGCCTTGACAAGGTGAGCCTTTCGCGCAGATTATTCAATAGAAGTTATCGCATAACAATAAACATTCATCGGAGAGCGGTATGAAGGACTCTGTTCTGGTCGAACTGCGTGGCGCTGTCGGCATCCTGACCCTCAATCGCCCGGAGATACTCAACGCCTGGAACGCGCCGATGCGCTCCCGCCTCGTCGAGGGGCTCGACGAGCTCGAAGCCAACGAGGCGGTGCGCGCCATCATCCTCACCGGCGCCGGCGACCGCGCCTTCGGGGCCGGCCAGGATCTCAACGAGACCAAGACCTTCGATCCCGACCGCGCGGAATTGTGGATGGGCGAGTGGGAGCGGCTCTACGACCGGATCCGCTCGCTCTCGAAGCCGCTCGTCGCGGCGCTGAACGGCGTGGCGGCGGGGTCGGCCTTCCAGGTCGCGCTGCTCTGCGATCTGCGCATCGGCCATGCCGGCGTCACGATGGGCCAGCCGGAGATCAACTCCGGCATCGCCTCGGTGACCGGCCCCTGGATCATGCGCGAGATGATCGGGATCGCCCGCACCATCGACCTGACCCTGACCGGGCGGATGATGGATGCCGACGAATGCTTCCGGATCGGCCTGATCAACCGGATCGTGGCGAAGGACAAGGTGATGGAGGCGACCCTTGCACTGGCGCAGGAGCTGGCCGGCAAGCCGCCCGTCGCCATGCGCCTCAACAAGGCCCGCTTCCGCGAGGTAACCGAGGCAAGCTTCCGCGAGTGCCTGGTTGCCGGCATCCGCAACCAGCGCGAGGCCTACGGCACGGGCGAGCCGGCCCGGATGATGGAGCAATTCCTGGCGATCCGGGCTGCACGCAAAAGCGCCTGACGGAACCACGCGCCTGACGGGATGGCGGGCCTGACGATCTGATCACCTACGGGGACATGCGGAAAACCGCTGAAAAAGGGGAGATGAAGATGACGAACACGATGACGAAGCCGACGCGGCGCACCCTGCTGCAACTGGCGGGCGGCGCAGCTGCGGGCGCGCTTGCAGCACCTTATCTCACCGGCACGGCGCGTGCCGCCACGCAGATCACGGTCGCCGACCCCGGTGGGCCGTTCGGGCCGGCTTTCCGCAAGGCCTTCTACGACCCCTTCGAGAAGGCGACCGGCAACAAGGTCGTCAACGTCGCCCGCGAAGCGGAGCCCACCGCCCAGTTCAAGGCGATGGTCGAGACCAAGTCMTATACCTGGGATGTCTGCACGCTGACGCTCTCGGCGCGCGATATCCTGAAGACGCAGGGCTTGCTCGATCCGATCGGCTTCGCGCATGCCGATGTGCCCAGGCTGATGCCGGAAGCGATCTCGCCCGAGTTCATGGGGACGGATGTCTATTCGACGATCTTCGCCTACCGCACCGACCGGGTGAAGAACGCCCCGGCGAGCTGGGCCGATTTCTTCAATGTCGAGAAGTTCCCGGGCCGCCGCGCCCTGCGCAAGAACCCGATCGACACGATCGAACAGGCGCTGCTTGCCGACGGTGTGCCGCTCGACAAGCTCTACCCGCTCGATATCGACCGGGCCTTCAAGATGCTCGACAAGATCAAACCGCATGTCGCGGTCTGGTGGACAGGCGGCGCGCAGTCGACACAGCTGCTGCAAAGCGGCGAGGTCGACATGCTGCCGGGCTGGAACGCGCGCCTGCAGGCCGCGATCGACGGCGGTACGCCCGCCAAGATCGTCTGGAACCAGGGGCTCTATTCGATCGAGGGCTGGGGCCTGCCGAAGGGCGGACCCAAGGCCGATGTCGCCCGCCAGTTCATCCGCTTCTGCTCGGACCCCAAGGCGCAGGCCGTCTTCACCGAGGTTCTCGCCTACGGCCCGACCAATCTCKACGCCTATCAGACGATTCCCGCCGAGCGCGCCAAGGTCCTGCCGACCTCGCCGGAGAATCTGAAGCTGATGGCCATCGCCAACGAGGATTGGTGGAGCGCCAATCGCTCCAAGGTCACCGAACGCTTCAACTCCTGGCTCCTGGCCTGATCCGATGGCGACGAGCGCAGGCATGACCGCGACCCAACCGAAGACGGCCAAGCTCGTCGTCGAGGGCCTGTGCAAGCGCTACGGCGCGACCACCGCCCTCGAGCCGAGTTCGCTCAGCGTCGCCGAGGGCGAGTTCCTCACCTTGCTGGGGCCTTCGGGCTCCGGCAAGACCACCCTGCTGCAGCTCATCTGCGGGCTGGTCGAGGCGAGCGAGGGGCGGGTGGTGATCGACGGCCGCGACCAGTCGGCCACGCCGGTTCACCAGCGTGATATCGGGCTCGTTTTCCAGCATTATGCGCTGTTCCCGCACCTGACCGTGGCCGAGAACATCGCCTTTCCGCTGAAGATGCGGGGATGCGCGAGCGCGGAGGTCGCAAGCCGTGTCGCGGCGACGCTGGACATGGTGCATCTCGGCCATCTCGCCGGGCGGTTCCCGCGCGAATTGTCCGGCGGCCAGCAGCAGCGCGTCGCGCTGGCGCGCTGCTTCGTCTACCAACCCTCGATCATCCTGATGGACGAACCTCTCGGCGCACTCGACAAGAAGCTGCGCGAGCACATGCAGATCGAGATCAAGCGGCTGCACCGCGAGAGCGGCGCCACTATCGTCTATGTCACGCATGATCAGGAAGAGGCGCTCGCGATGTCCGATCGCATCTGCCTGATGAACCATGCGAAGATCGAGCAGCTCGGCACGCCGCGCGACATCTACGAGCGCCCGCGCACGGCGTTCGCGGCCGATTTCATCGGCATCTCCAACATCTTCCGCGGCCGCTGGGACGGCAATGGCACGATCGAGACGGTGCATGGGCGCTTCGCCCTGCCGAGCGGCGCGCGCTGCCAGAGCCAGGACGCCGCCCTCGTCATCCGCCCGGAAAACCTGCATCTCGGCGCCCAGGACGGCAACGCCGTGAACGGCTGCGTCCGCGAGGTGGTCTATGCGGGCTCCGAGACCCGCGTCATCGCCGCGCTCGACGACGGCAGCCCGCTCGTGCTGCGCCTGGGGCCCGACGACGTGGTGCCCGGGATCGACGAGAGGATCGTCGCCGGCTGGGCGCGCGACAAGGCGGTACTGGTCGCATGAGTGCGGTGACCCTCAGCAGCGCGCCCGCGCGCCCGGCCAGGCTGCGCCTCAGTGCGCTCTGGCTGGCGGTACCCGGCCTGTTGTTCCTGGCCGTGTTCTTCGTCTATCCGGTTGCGCAACTGCTCGGCCTGAGCATCGTCGATCCGGAGAGCGGGGCCTTCTCGGCCGGCGCCTATCAGCGGATCGCCGCGACGGATGTCTATCTGCGCGTGCTCGGCATCACCTTCCGCATCGCCGGCTGGACGGCGCTGTGGTCGCTGCTGATCGGATACCCGCTCGCCTACTGGATCGCGCGCCTGCCGAACATGTTTCGCGGCCGCATGCTGCTCTTCGTCATGGTGCCGTTCTGGACGAGCTATCTCGTCAAGACCTTCGCCTGGATGATCGTGCTCGGGCGCAACGGCATCATCAATTCGCTGGTGACCGGCTCCGGCATCGTCGACGAGCCCTTGCCCCTGCTGCACAACCAGTTCGGCGTCATGGTMGGCATGGTGCACGCCATGGTGCCGCTGGCGGTGATGACCATGCTCCCGGTGATGGCCGGAATCGACCGGCGCCTCGTCCAGGCGGCGCAGACGCTCGGGGCCGCGCCGGCGCGCGCCTTCTGGCTGGTCTATTTCAAGCTCTCGCTGCCGGGTGTGGCCGCGGCTGGCCTGCTCGTCTTCATTTCCTCGCTCGGCTTCTTCATCGTGCCGGCCTTCCTCGGCGGGCGGCAGGAGACGATGCTCGCGCAGCTCATCATCACGCAGGTGCAGGAGCTGCTGAACTGGTCCTTCGCCGGGGCCTTGTCGGCGATGATGCTGGTGGCAGCCCTGGTCTCCTGCCTGATCTACGATCGGCTCTTCGGGCTCTCGACCATCGCCGGCGGCTCGGCCCAGGTCAGCACCGGTCGCATCCGCGACCTCGGCCTTGCGATCCTCTCGGCCGTCGCCACCCTGTCGGGCCATCTCGCGAGGCTGGCGCAAACCCTCCTCGGCAAGCGCGTCTGTGCCGGGCTGCTGCCCGGTTTCTGCTGGCTCGTCATCGCCTTTCTGGTGCTGCCGACGCTGCTCGTCATCCCGCTCGCCTTCACCTCGTCGCAGTTCCTCGAATTTCCGCCGCCCGGTTATGGTCTGAGCTGGTTCCAGACCTATTTCAGTTCGCCGCTCTGGATCCAGGCGACGATCCGCTCCTTCGCGGTTGCCTTCGTCACCGCGCTCGCGGCGACCGCGATCGGCGGCTTCGCGGCTCTGGCGCTGGCTAACAGCCGCACGCGCTGGGGCGGGCTGATCTTCGCGCTCTTCCTCGCGCCGATGATCGTGCCGCGCATCGTCGTCGCGGTCGGGCTGTTCTATCTCTTTGCGCGGCTGGGATTGATCGCGACCGATCTCGGCCTCGTCATCGGCCATACCGTGCTGGCGATCCCGTTCACGCTGGTCACCATCGCCGCCGTGCTCAAGACCTATGACCAGCGCCTCGACCAGGCGGCCGCGACGCTCGGCGCCAACCGGCTGCGCACCCTGACCGGCGTCACCATCCCGCTGGTGAAGGGCGGTCTCGTCGCCGCCTTCCTGTTCGCCTTCATCACCTCCTTCGACGAGCTGACCATCGCGATCTTCGTCTCGGGTGGCGTGAAGACGACGCTGCCGAAGCAGATGTGGGACGACATGATCCTGCAGCTCAACCCGACGCTGGCAGCGGTCTCCGTGGTCGTCTTCATCGTGGTGACKACGATGCTGCTCATCGCGGAACGCTTCCGCACTCCTTTCTGATCGACCGAACCAGCGACCGAGCATGACCTCCTTCGATGATGACGGCTTTGTAGGCCTTCTGACCGCGCGCGCCGCGGCCGAGCCGGACCTTGTCTATGCGCGCTTCTGCGGCGAACCGGTGAGCTATGCCGGGATCGAGCAGCGCTCCGCCGCCTTCGCGGTGAATCTCAGGGCGCGCGGCATCAAGCCGGGCGACCGGGTCGCCGTGATGATGCGCAACTCGATCGCCACGATCGCCGTCGTCTTCGGCCTGGCCAGGGCCGGTGTCGCCTGGGTGCCGGTCAATGCCCAGCAACGCGGCGAGGGGCTGCGCTATCTGCTGACGCATTCGCAGCCGCGCCTCGTCGTCGCCGATGCCGAACTGGCACCGCAGATCGCCGAAGCGATGGCCTCGGAAGCGGCGCTGCCGCAGCTCCTGCATGCGCCCGGCGGCGAACTCGACGCCGTCCTGGCCCGCAACGAACGCTTCGACGAGCCGGCGCCCTCCGCCGATGCCGTCTTTGCCATCATGTACACATCCGGGACGACGGGGCGGCCGAAGGGCGTGGTCGTCTCGCATCGCATGTTGCGGCTGGCGGCGGAAAGCGTCGGCCGCCTGTCCGACGCAAGGCCGGGCGAGGTCTTCTTCGTCTGGGAGCCGCTCTACCATATCGGCGGTGCGCAGCTCCTGCCGCTGCCGATGATCCGCGGCATCACGCTCGCCATGGTCGAGCGCTTCAGCGCCAGCCGCTTCTGGGCCCAGGTCCGTGAGGAGGGCGCGAGCCATATCCACTATCTCGGCGGCATCCTGCAGATCCTGCTCAAGCAGCCGCCTTCGCCGCTCGATCGCGAGCATGGCGTGCGGATCGCCTGGGGCGGCGGTTGCCCGCCCGAGATCTGGCCGCAATTCCGCGACCGCTTCGGCATCGGGATCCGCGAGTGCTACGGCATGACCGAGGCCTCGAGCCTGACGACCTGCAACGTCGCCGGCGTGCCCGGCTCGGTCGGCCGGCCGATGCCCTGGTTCACGGTGAAGCTGCTGGACGGGGAGGGCAGGCCGGTGGCGACCGGCGAGCGCGGCGAGATCGTGATCGAGACCAGCATCCAAGGCGCGATCTTTCCCGGCTATCTCGACAATCCCGAGGCGACGGCGAAGGCGTTGCGCGAGGACGGTTTCCATACCGGGGACCTCGGTTCGTTCGATGCCGACGGCAACCTCTATTTCCACGGCCGGATGACGGACAGCGTGCGCTGCAGGGGCGAGAACGTCTCGGCCTGGGAGGTCGAGCATGTCGCCGCCGAGCATGAGGCGGTCGAGGATTGCGCGATGATCGGCGTGGCGGCGGATGTCGGCGAGCATGACATCAAGCTCTTCGTCAAGCCGCGCGACGGCAAGGTCATCGATCTCCAGGCGCTGTCCAACTGGCTCGGCAAGCKCCTCGCCCCTTACCAGAACCCGCGCTACATCGCCGTCGTCGACGAGTTCGAACGCACGGCGAGCCAGCGCATCATGAAGCACAAGCTCTCGCCCCGGCTCGACGACTGCTGGGACCGGGGTGCCACCGCGATGAGACACTGACATGGCCGGCTGCGATATCCTGATCTCGGGCACCGGCGGCTTCGCCGCGCGCATCGCCTTCGACATCGCCGCGACGGCCGACGAAGCTGTCGAGGTCATCATCGCCGGGCGCAATCGCGAGCGGCTGAACTGGCTGCGCACCGCCGCGAATGCCCGTGCCGCGCTGTTTGGCAAGAAGGCGCGCTTTCGGACGCACGCCATCGATCTCCTGGCGCCCGATGCCTCGGACGCGCTGCTCGCGGCGACGGACCCCCGCATCGTCGTGCAGGCGGCCTCGATCCAGACATCGCAGGTCATCGCCCAGAGCGGCAACGCCTGGACGCAGCTCGTCGCCGAAGGCGGCCTGAGCGCGACCGCCGTCTTCCAGGCCCTGATCAGCGCGCGCGTCGCAGCCGCCATCACCGCCCGCGGCAAGCCGGTCACGCTGGTCAATTGCAGCTTTCCCGATGTCGTCAACGGCATCATCGTCGCGCTCGGCCACGCCGTCGCCTGCGGCATGGGCAATGTCGCGATCCTCTCCAACGTCTTCGGCGGCTCGGCCGCCACGCCACCGGGGGTCGATCTCAAGGTCCTCGCGCACTACCAGAATCTGGCCGCCTGGCGCCGCCGGCCCGAGGAACGCGGCGGGCGGGCGCCACGCGTCTGGCTCGACGGCGCCGAGGTCGCGGATGTCTACGGGCGTTTCGCCGATATCCAGCTCACCCCCGAGCCGGTCATCGAAATCTCGGGGGCGAGCGGCGTTCCCATGGTGCTCGCCATGGCGGCCGGCAGGCCGTGGCGCGGCCATGTGCCCGGCCCGAACGGGCTGCCGGGCGGCTATCCCGTGCGGCTGAGCGACGGGGCGCTCGAACTCGACCTTCCCAGCGCTGTCGCCAAAGCCGAGGCGATTGCCTGGAACGCCTCATTCGAGGAGGAGAACGGTCTCGTCGTCTCGCCGCAAGGCCATGTCAGCTTCACCGGCATCCTCGGCGACAGGCTCGCCGACCATGTTCCGGCGCTTCGCAAGGGCTTCCCGGTCCGGGAGCTGGAAACGGTTTGCGAGGACCTGCTTCAGCTGCGCTCCGCCCTAATGCAGGTCTAGAACATGCTGCGGAAATGGGGCAACGAAATTCTCTAAGCTACTGGATTTGATCCAGTTTTCTGCGTTCGGCCGATCTCGTCCAAACGCAGCGTGATCGAGCCTGCCTCGATCGGGGATCGCGCGCCGCCGCGCCTTGCCCGGGGCGCCGACGCGCCAGGTCCGCCCGGCACCGCCTCGACCTGGACCCACAACACCTCATCATGGGAATGATCCGCAGCATTCCCCGCATGGCGTTGAAGCGCAGCTCCGTCAGTGGGGGGCTGCGAGACGGTGATGGCGGTTGATGGAGAAGGCGGCACTCCAGCGCGAAGCGCTGCTCCGGCTTTGGGCCGTTCATCCGAATATCAGCGACGAACCGCGGGACTGCTTCAGCTACGTCAGGATCAGATGAGCAGCGTCGGCCGTTAGGCGCTCCGGTTGGCGACAGGACGAGGAAGGCGGGCCTGGCCCATTTCCAGTGGCTTTCGATGCCGGCCGGGGCGGGGGCTGTTGCGGCTTCTCCGGCGAAACGATCCTGTCGAGGCGCGACGCGTCTGGCGCCGTGTCGGCACATCCGGCCGGTCTTCCCGGTTGTTACCTTGCGGCAACACGCCCAAAACAAATCACAGAATCAAGGGTTTGCGAGCGCGGGCTGACAGTGCTCGGGCGGAGGCCTGCTAGTCTGGCGCTGATTCTCCCTGCGGCGCTGCGCCGTCTGGCCGAATCCGGGATCTGGGGGATTCGGGTGAGACGCGAACAAGTCGATCACGTGGCCATTCGCGGTGCTTCGCGAGTGGGCTGCCCTGTTGTCCTGAGCCAGGCGGGCAATCGCATCGCGCAGCGTCGTCGTGCCCTGCTGGCCTCATCCTGCCTTGCGCCGGTCCTGCTGCTTGCGATGACGGCAGCCGGAAGCGTTCTGACGATCTCGCCCGCCCTGAGCCAGACGCTCCCGCCCAATGGATCTGGCGGCGCGGCCAGTACAGGCTTCGCGGACACGGGCGGCGGCGGCGGTGGCGGCGGCGGCGCCGGGTTGCAGCTCACCACGTCCAACAGCCTCACCGTGACGGTGACAGGCGCCGCTGGCGGTGCGGGTGGTGGTGAAAATGCGTTCGGTTCCGCTGGCGGCAGCGGCAGCGGCACGGCCGGCGGAACGGGCGGGCCAGGCGGTGGGTCAACCGGCGGGTCGGGTGGGTCCGGCGGCGGCGGCGCGATCGGCGGGACTGGGGCGGCAGGCAGCGGCGGCGATGGCGGCCTCGGCGGCGGCGGCGGCGGCGGTGCGGCCCTCGTCCTCAACGGCACATCGCTGGTGGTAACCACCAGCGGCGCCGTGACCGGCGGCATCGGCGGCGCCGGCGGGAGCGCGAATTCCTCTTTCAGCGGCAATCTCGGCAATGGCGGCGCGGGCGGCGCGGGCGCCGCCTCGGCGAGCACCAGTCTGCAAATCTCGAACAGCGGCACCATCACCGGCGGCGCCGGCGGCGATGCCGGTTTCCTCGGCTTTCTCGGGTCTGGAGCCACCAATGGCGTGGGCGGCGCGGGCGGCATCGGCGTCCTGCTTTCGGGGGACTCGGCTTCATTCATCAACACCGGCACGGTGCGCGGCGGCACCGGCGGACTTCTCAACACGATCAATTCCTTCACCGGCAGTGGTGCGGGGGGCGCGGGCGGCGCCGGACTGGTCATCTCGGGGGCAAGCGGGACGGTCAGCAACAGCGGGACGATCCGCGGCAGCGCAGGCGGCTACGACATCGACTCGAATGTCTCGCCGGGCGGCGCCAGCGGCGCCGGCGTCATCCTGAKCGGCAGCGGCACATCGCTCGCCAACGGCACCGTCCTGACCAATAACGCTGGGGGCACGATCGCCGGTGCCAACCGTGACTTGCTCTTTGCAACGTCCGGGCCGGACAACGGCGGCGCGGGCGTCTCCATCACCGGACATTACAACACCCTGAATAATGCCGGTTCCATCACCGGCGGCAGGGCCAACACAGCCGGCACAGCCGGTGTGCTCGTCTCTGGTGACAACAACCTCGTCATCACCAGCGGCACGATCACCGGCGGCGGCAGCGGCGGCACGCTCGCCCCATCCGTCCAGTTCAACGGCAACAACAACACGCTGGAATTACGGGCCGGCTACGTGCTCAGCGGCGGCGCCAAGGTGAACGGGACCGGCGGCACGCTCGTCCTCGGCGGCGCGACCAATGCCGCGTTCGATCTGGCCCGCATCGGCACCAGCGCCACCAGCTTCAACGGCTTTTCGGCCTTCTCCAAGACCGGCACCTCGACCTGGACCCTGAACAACATCTACACCGGGTCCAGCAACTGGGGCGTGCAACAGGGCACGCTGGCCATGGCCAGCCTTGCGGAGGTGACTGGTAACGTCTCCGTCGCGAGCGGCTCCGCGCTCGCCGTCGCGGCGTTGAGCCGCGTCCACGGCCAAGTGACCATCGCCAATGGCGGGACACTGGCGACCACCACGACCACCAGCGCCGCAGCGCTCGACGGACTGGCCTTTTCCGCCAACTCCAGCCTCAATATGACCGTCACCCGGGCCGGGAACAATACCGGGCTGGTGACGGTCGGCAACAACGGCCTGGTGCTCGACGGCACGCTGAACATCGACAATTCCAGCAATACGCTCGCGACCGGCACCTATCGCCTGTTCAACGTCGTTGGCGGGCTGACCAACAATACGATGGTCATCGGCACCGCTCCGATCCAATTCACCTATGACATCGACACCACCTCGACGGCATTCCAGGTCAATCTCCTGGTCGCGGCCAATACCGGCTACTGGAACGGCGCACAGACCACGCCGAACGGCACGGTCAGCGGCGGCAGCGGCACCTGGAATGCCACCACGACCAACTGGACCAATGCCGCCGGCACGACCGCAAAGGCCTGGGGTGGCTACGAGGCCTTCTTCCAGGGCACGCCCGGCACGGTGACCGTGGATGGGGCCGGCGTCACAGCCTATCCGATGCATTTCCTCACCGATGGCTACACGATCGGTGGCGGCACGCTGACCCTGGCCAGCCTCAGTGCCGCCAAGCCGATCGTCGAGGTCGCCTCGGGTGCGACCGCAACGATCCAGTCGGTCATCGCCGGCAGCGCCGGGCTCGACAAGACCGGAGCCGGCACGTTGGCGCTCGGCGGCGCCAATACCTACACCGGCAATACCAGCATCACGGCAGGCACGCTGCAGATCACCGGCACCGGCTCGATCCTCGGCAGCGTCGCCAATAGCGGCGCGCTGGTCTTCAGTCCCAGCAGCGACCTGGCGTTTTCCGGCAATATCACGGGAACGGGTTCGTTGACGAAGCTCGGCGCCAGCACGCTGACCCTGTCCGGCCTCAATAGCTACAGCGGCGCGACGACGATCTCGGCTGGTACGCTGCAGATGAATGTCGGCGCGAACACCACCTTGAGCGGCGCGATCGACAATTCCGGCGCTCTGGTCGTCAACGCGACCGGGGCCGGTGCCGGGCTCGTGCTGTCCGGAGCCGTGTCGGGCACCGGCACATTGACCAAGACGGGCACGGGCTCGCTTCAGCTCACTGCCAACAACACCTATACCGGCCTGACCACCGTTTCAGCCGGCACGCTCTATGTCGGCTTCGGTACAACCACGGGATCGATCGCCGGGGATATCGTCAACAACGCGCCGACGGGTGGTGCGGAGGGCGTGATGTTCTTCCGATCCAATGCGGGCACCTATGCCGGCGTCATGTCCGGCAGCGGGCAACTGGGCGTCGGTGGCGGCGGCAGCCTGACCCTGACGGGCGCGAACACCTATACGGGCGGCAGCTTCGTCACCGGCGCGACCCTGATCATCGGCAATGGGGCCACCTCCGGTTCGGTATTGGGCGATATCCAGACCAATTTCCCCTCAAATCCCGCCGGTACCGTGGCGTTCGACCGCTCCGATGTCGTCACGTTCGCTGGAACCATCTCCGGTACCGGCGGCCTCGAACAGCGCGGCACCGGCACGCTTGTTCTGACCGGCGCCAGCACCTATGGCGGCACGACGGTCATCACCCCGGGCACGCTGCAGGTCGGCGACGGCGCATCGGGATCGATCCCCACGGCCACCAACGTGGCCAATAGTGGTACTTTGGCCTTCAATCAGGGAGCCGACAGCACGTTTTCCGGCGCCATCAGCGGTACGGGTGCGCTGACCAAGCTGGGCTCCCACACGCTGACCCTCACCGGCCTGAGCACGTATAGCGGCGCCACCAGGGTGATGGCGGGCGAGCTGCTGGTCAGCGGCGCGGGCGCCGGCATCGGTGATCTCAGTGCGGTGACCGTGGCCACGGGGGCGTCGTTCCGTATCGCCAATCATGACGAGACGATCGGCTCGCTGGCGGGAGCCGGCAACGTGACGGTTGGTGCGCGCCAGTTGACGGTCGGCAGCGACAACACCAGCACGACCTATTCCGGCGCGATGGCCGGTTCCGGCGCGATCAGCCTCATCAAGACCGGCAACGGTACCATGACGCTGTCAGGCACGAACACCTATACCGGCGCGACCCAGGTCAACGGCGGCAAGCTGCTGGTGAATGGCTCGCTCGCGTCCGCCGCGGTTACGGTCGGCACGGGCGCGACGCTCGGAGGCTCGGGCACGATCGCCGGGGCAGTGACGGTCGCTTCCGGCGGCACGCTCTCGGCCGGCAACTCGCCGGGCACGCTGACGGTCGGTTCGCTGACGCTCGGCAGCGGCTCGAACACCGTGTTCGAGCTTAATACGCCGGGCGTGGTCGGCGGCGCTACGAACGATTACATCGTGGTCAACGGCAGCGGCGCGGCCGGCAACCTGACGCTCGGCGGCACGCTGACCGCCAATGTCGCCTCGGCCGGCTATTATCGTCTGTTCGACGTCACCGGCGGCGGCACGATCAGCGGCAGCTTCGGCACGCTGGCGCTGAGCGCGCCTTCGGTCGTGGGCGCGACCGGCACGGTCTACAGCGCGCCCTCGAATGCGGCGACGCAGGTCAATCTGGTGGTCATCGGCTCGGGCCAGACCATGCAGTTCTGGGATGGCAGCGATGTTGCAGGCAACGGCAGCGTCGATGGCGGTGCCGGCACCTGGAACGCCGGCAATACGAACTGGACCGGCCAACCCGGCCAGGCAGATCTCAACACGCCCTGGTTCGGCTCTGTCGGCGTGTTCCAGGGCACCGGCGGCGCGGTCACGGTGTCGGGCACGCAGAGCTTCGACACGCTGCAGTTCAACAGCAACGGCTATGCGCTCAGCGGCGGCGCCCTGAGCTTCGGGGTCGCCGGCGGCAGCACGATCAACGTTGCGGCCGGCGCCACCACCACGATCGCCTCCAGCCTGGTCGACGGTGTCGCCACGAGCTTTACCAAGGTCGGCGCGGGCACGCTCGTGCTCTCAGGCACCAACAGCTATACGGGCGGGACCACGATCAATGCAGGCACGCTCGCGGTGTCGTCAGACGCCAATCTGGGCAGTGCTGCGGGCGGGCTGACCTTCAGTGGCGGTACGCTTGCGACCACGGCGAGCTTCAGTACGTCGCGCCATGTGACGTTGACTGGCGCGGGCGGAATCGACGTGGCAACCGGCACCGAGTTGCAGCTGGCGGGCGTGGTCTCCGGGGCCGGCAGCCTCAGCAAGCTCGGGGCCGGAAAGCTCCTGCTCTCCGGCACCAGCACGCATGCCGGCGCGATGCTGGTTCAGGCCGGCACGCTCCAGGCCGGCGCGGTTGGCGCTTTCTCGGCGGCCTCGGCCTTCACCGTCGATGCAGGCGCAACGCTCGATCTTGCCGGCTTCAACCAGGGCATCGGCTCGCTGGCCGGAGCCGGCACCGTGGCGTTGGGAGCCGGCACGCTGACGCTGGGTTCGGACGGCCAGAGCACCACCTTCTCCGGCAGCATGTCAGGCAGCGGCGGCCTGACCAAGACCGGCAGCGGCGCCTTCAGCCTCTCCGGTTCGACGAACTACACCGGCGCAACCCTCGTCTCGAACGGAACCCTGCGCGCCGGCGCAGCTGGCGCCTTCGCCTCCGGCTCGGCCTTCAGTGTCGGCGGGAGCGCGGTCCTCGACCTCGCCGGTTTCAATCAAAGCCTCGGCTCGCTTGCCGGCGCCGGTTCGGTTGCGCTCGGCACCGCGACGCTGACCACGGGCTCGAACGGCGCTTCAACCACCTTCTCCGGCGCGATCTCCGGCAGCGGCGGGCTGACCAAGACCGGAACGGGCACTTTCACCCTGTCGGGTATCAACACCTATACCGGTACGACGACGATCAGCGCCGGTACGCTGACGGTGACGGGCGGCGCCGCGATCAGCGACAGCGGGCTCGTCAGGATCGCCAGCGGCGCGACGCTCGACGTCGCCCAGAGCGAGACGATCGGTGCTCTCGTCGGCGATGCCGGCGCGATCGTCACGCTCGCTGCCGGCCAGACGCTGACGACCAGCGACAACAGCGGCGCTAACTTCGCCGGCAAGCTCTCCGGCGCGGGCGATATGCGGCAGGATTTCCTCGGGAAGACGACCTTGTCCGGGACGAGCGACTATACCGGCGCGACCTTTGTCACGCGCGGCACGCTCGTGGTGAACGGCTCCATCGTCTCGTCCTCCGGCCTGACGGTCGATGCGGGCGGGACCATCGCCGGATCGGGGCAGCTGCCCTCGACGGTGGTCAATGGCACGATCTCGCCCGGCAACTCGCCGGGAACCATCACGGTGAACGGCAATCTCACCCTCGGCGCCGGATCGACCTACATTGCCGAGATCCAGGGTGCGGTCTCGGACCGCGTCAACGTCACCGGCGCGGCTGCGCTTGCCGGCACCTTGCGGATCGTGCCGCTCGGCGGCGCCTACGCCTTCTCGACCCCTTACACGCTGCTCTCGGCTGCCGGGGGCCGCAGCGGCACCTTCGGCACGGTCGATACGGCCGGCAGCTTCGGCGACGGTGTCACCACCAGCGTCGCCTACACCGCCAGCGACGTGCAACTCACCCTGGCACCAAAGCCACTCGCTCCCATCGTCGACCCGGTGACGCCAAACTCCGGTACCGTTGCGCCGAACGCAAGCTCGCGGCTAGCCGTCGGGCGCCCGGCGAATGCCTATGCGGTGGCCGCCGGAATCGACAGGGCGGTGGCGGGCGGGGCCGATCCGTCGGGGCTGTTCGGCATCTACAACCTGCCGGCGGCAGCGATTCCCGGGGCAGTGAACCAGCTTTCGGGCGAGGCMCATACCGCAGCACCGGCCATGGCGGTCTC
>NZ_JBFTKP010000056.1:0-26897 GCF_056396005.1 Allobosea sp. 05T439
GCAGGGCGCTGCGGCTGAGGCCGGGGATGGTGTCCTTCAGGCAACCCAGCACGTCGTCCAGCGGCAGCAGTGTCTTCTGCCGGAAGGCCACGACGATGGCTTCCTCGGCCGGCGTCAGCACCGTACTTCGAGGGGCCTTCGGTCCCATGGGCGCATCGGATGTGGTGGTCCTTTTGCGCCACTTGAGCACAGTCTTCGGATTCAAGCCGTAGCGGTCGGCAAGGGCCCGGCTGCTCTCTTTCGACCCTGGGAGCTCGGCTCGAACACGCGCCGTCGTGCGGGCGCTGCCATGAAGAACGCTTCCCATAATGCATCCTCCTCCTGACGACTCAGGATCGATGATGCACCATCAGATTTCGGGACTACACATCTAGAAGAGGGCACCCTTTGCGCCAAATTTTCGGGCATTTGGCGAGGTTCCAACGCTTCATCGTATGCTCTCCCGCGCCTGCGCGCGACACGCGCGAACGGTGCGCAATTCTAGCAGGAACTAGCTGGCCGGACCCGCCGAAAGGAAATTTCAGCAGCTGGCGCGGACCAGTTTCGCCCTCGAGCAAGCGGAGGTTCTCACGGAGCCGCAGGCGCCGCCGGCAGGCCGAGCGCGATCGGTTTCGACGACCGCCGTTGCCGCGTCAGGGCGGTACAGGACGATGCAGCCAAGCGACCGTCGCCAACGAGCGGGTGACAGAAACGGCGATCGCGTGAGCGATCTGATGGCAACCCAGCTGCAGGCGGAGCAATCTCCGTGTGAGCCGCCACTTCGCTGCGATACTTTGCGCGGCGGCGACGTCGATGTCGACGATCCGGTCATGGCCGACAAGGTCGTGGCGCTGGTCGAGAAACATTGCTTTGCCCTCGTTCCGTTCGCGAATGGGGACGAGCCGACCACGTCCTTGAAGTGTAGGCAGTATATGGCCCCAGCGTTCTACTAAACCGCATGAGCAATGAAAGCAGGTGGAAATCGATGGCGCTTGGTAGCTGAGGGCGGGCTGGATCATGCCCGCCCGCCCTGCAGACAACGCCGCCACAKACACCTGAACACTCTCGTCTGGGTCATCATCACGCTCGGGTATTGCTCCCACGATCGACGATATTTCCATCAGGTCCGGAGTGCTTCTCCGGTAAACGCCTTTCAGGAACACGTCTAATATGTTGGGGGCGTGATGGCGCTCACGATCTCGCTCGGCTCGTCCGCGGCGTTGCGGAAACGATGCGGCTCGCGGCTATCGAAATAATAACCATCGCCGGGCTGCAGAAGCGCTGTCCGGCCCGACACCGTGACCTCGACCGCKCCGCGGATGACGAGGCCGCCTTCCTGGGCCGAATGAACGAAGGCTTCGCCGGTATCGGCTCCCCGAGGATAGGTTTCATGGAGCATCAGCATTGAGCGGTTAGGGTAACCTGCTCCGATCACGCGATAGGAAATGGCATCCGCCCGGCCGATTTCAGCCATATCCGCTGCGCGGCAAAACGGATCCGTGGGCGAAACCGCATGAAAATCGAGAAAGAACCCCGAGAGGGTCGTCCCTAGTGCGTCGAGGACCGCATGCAGCGTGTTGAGGGAGGGGCTGATCAAATCCCGCTCGATCAGCGAGATCGAGGAGTGGGAGACGCCCGAGCGCAAGGCGACGGCTCGGACGGTCAGCTTTCGGCTCTGGCGGAGTTCTCTCAAACGATCGCCGATCTTCATGTCAGCCCCGTCATTGCGTACGGGATATCAAAGCGCATTCGGTGAGTATCATCAACAGAGCTATGCGCCGACTTGAGCTGTGGAGAAGCTTTCAGCGGATCCCGCTCAACGAATATGGCCTGCTCGCGGACCTGGCGAGCGAGGTCATGCGCCATGTCCGTGGTTTTGCTTCGAACCGCGGCCGGCCCTCGCATCCCGGTCAGTGCTTCGCCTGAGTCCTCGCGGCTGCCAATTTAGTTCTCCTCATAACGAGAGAACCCGTCTGGCCAACGGGAAATTCGCGCATCGAATCTGGCTTGTCGCAATGTCAATTTTCTGGACCTGTTGTTCGCTTGGTTCGGCCCAAAGCTCGATAATCAGGCGCCACTTATAGACCGGGAATTGGCCCCATCAGAAGGTACTTCCGCGATACCGATCGAGACCTCCCCTCTCTCGCGCAGAGTTCGACGAGAAGTCGGGCCTGAGCGCCGCTGATCTGTACGTGCCTCCCCGCATCGAAGGCGTTGTTGAGGGCAATCGGACCACAGACGCGTATCAGGCCCCCCCTTGCCGAGCGGACCGAGTTCGTCACGGAGGACTTGCCGCGGCGGCGAGGCCTGCGGCGACGTGGACCGGCAAATAGGAATAGGTTCGATCCGGTTCGAAAGTCGTTTGCTACAGCGTCCAGCCGAGGCGGGCGTACAGGTAGCGCTGATAGGTCAGGATATCGACGCGGCGCAGGTCGCGGATGCGACCGGGATCGCGCGTATGGACCGCCAGCGCCAGTTCTTCCATGACATGCGTCGAGAACTCCATGAAGTCGGGCTCCTCGTGGACTTTCACGCTGAGGCAGAACGCGATGATCGGCGCATTGCGGACGCGCAGCCGCCGGATCAGCGCCGCCAGCATCGCCGAACCGCAGCGCTCCGCGATGAAAAAGGACCAATCGTGGAAAGCGAGCATGTGCTCGCCCACACTTCCCCCGCGGTAGGCGCTGCGTACAGCCTCGGTCAGCCCCTGCAACGCCTGGAAATCCGCCTCTTGCGCGCGCTGGGCGAAACGCGCCGCCGCCTCGCCCTCGGTCAGTGAGCGCAGCAGCCAGATGTCGTCGCAGACAGTCCGATCGAGCGCCGGGACCTGGATCCCGCGCGCCGGCGTTATCTCGAGCGCCTCCTCGGCCACCAGCGAAGACACTGCATCGCGAACGGGTTGCATGCTGGTGCCGAAGCCGGTCGCAAGCGACCGCAGCGAGAGTTTGGCGCCGGGATAGAGTCCACCCGAGAGCAATCTCTGCCGCAAGCCCTCATAGACCTGGATCGAGAGCGTGTTGGCGTTCTTTGCGCCATCGCGCTCGATCATGTACCCGCTCGCCTGATCGGGCTCCGGAGACGTCTCAACCTGGGAATGCGGCAGGCGAGCGGCCACGGAAATCACCCCATTCTTGCTTCAACGGCGTGATCACAGCATGCATATGGACACCCGAGAGCATAGACGGACGCTGCACATTTCATGCCCAATCACCGCATACTTTATCATCTGGAGCGAGATTGACGCGGATCGTCATTGCCATATAGTTCTTAATTGTCAACTGTGATCACAGGAAGCTGCATGTCATGAACATCGCCGCACGCCTTTCCAATCATCACTCCGACATGCTGCTGCTGCCCTTCTCGAACCTCAAAAAACTGCGCGAGGAGCGGCCGCTGGTCTTCACCCGTGGCAAGGGCGTCTTCACCTATGACGAGGACGGCAAGGACTATATCGAGGCCGTCTCGACCTTCTATTGCGTGGGCTTGGGCTTCAGCGACGAGGAGCTCATCGAGGCCGCTATCGCTCAGCTCCGCGCGCTGCCGATGTACCCGTCGGGCATCCACAGGACCGTTCCCGTCGTAATGGAGCTCGCCGAGCGCCTGACGCGCGCCGCGCCTATTCCGAACGCCCATGTCATGTTCGCCACGACTGGCTCAGAGGCAAACGACCAGCTCGTCAAGTTCACTTGGTACGCCAATCGCGTGGCCGGCGAGCCCAAGCGGCGCAAAGTCATCTCGCGTCGCGCGAGCTATCATGGCGGCACTATCTTTACGACGGCACTTGGCGGCGGCGCCGCGGTGCAGGAGGCCTTCGGCGTTCCCACCGACGACGTAATCCACGTCACGCACCCGACTTGGCCGCGCGGCGCACTGCCCGGTGAGACGGAAGACCAATATGCGGATCGCCTCGTCGTTGAGATCCGCGACGCCATCGAGGCGGCGGGGCCCGAGACCGTCGCGGCCTTCATCGCCGAACCGCTCTCGGTCTCGGCAGGCATGTTCCCGCCGCCGCGCGGCTATTTCCCCAAGATTAAAGCTCTGCTCGTTGACTACGGCATCCGGATGTATTCCGACGAGGTCGTGACCGGTTTCGGCCGCACCGGCACGATGTGGGGCTGCCAGAACTTCGATTTCCAGCCCGACTGCCTCAGCACGGCCAAGCAGCTTTCCGGTGCCTATCAGCCGATCTCGGCCGTGGTGATGTCGGACGAATTTTACAACGAGTTGGAGGCCGGTTCGGAAACAGCGGGCATCTTCAACCACGGATCGACCTATGGCGCTCATCCGGTCGCTGCGGCCGTTGCGCTTAAGGTTCTCGACATCTTCGAGCGGCGCGACATTCTCGGCCATATCGGCTCCGTCGCGCCCGTCTTCGCCAAGGGGCTCGCGGCGCTTGAAGATCACCCTCTCGTTACGTCCACCCGGGCCCTCGGCCTCGCCGGGGCCATTCAGGTCGCACTGCCGGGCTCCGGGAGTGGTGCGGATGCCGCGCCCTCGCTGGTACCGGGCGGCATCGCAACTCAGATCTACGACGCGGCGCTTGCCGCAGGTGTAGTCCTGCGCCCGCTGCAAGGCTGCCTCGTGCTGTCGCCGCCGCTGATCATCACCGAGGCAGAACTCGATGAGATGTACCGCCGGATAAGGATTGGCCTCGACGCCGTGCTTGCCGAGCTGCCGACCGCTTGACATCGCCGTCGTGCCCGGAGCCGGGCGCGGCGCGAATTTTGCCAAACTTTTCAGCGGCCCTCCGGCACATGACGGAGGATTCCGCTCGCTGCCCGTGATCCGAAACCGCGACGAAGAGGTCCAGGATGAACGTCACCGCTTCCACCTTCGCATCAACCGACGCCGCCCGCTGGGCGAGCGGCGCAGCCTTCATCGACGGCGCCTATATGCCGATCGCCGAGGCCCGCATCCCGATCACCGACTGGGGCTTTCGCCGCTCGGACGTGACCTACGACGTGGTTAGCGTCTGGGACGGGAATTTCTTTCGGCTTGACGACCATCTCAAGCGCTTCCGCACCTCGATGGAAGCGATGCGGCTCATCCCGCGCGAGAGCGACGACGAGATTCGCCGCATCCTGCACAAGCTCGTGGCGCTGGCTGGTCTCCGGGAGGCCTATGTCGCCATGGATTGCCTGCGTGGACGCCCCCTCCCCGGCACGCAATATCACCCCAAGAACGCGCGCCCGTATCTCTGCGCCTACGCCATTCCCTTTGTCTGGCTGATGAAACCGGAGGTGATCGAGCGCGGCGCCCATATGATCGTCGCCTCGACCCCGCGCATCCCCGAGGCTTCCGTCAACGCCCGGGCGAAGAACTTCCACTGGGCCGACATGACGGCCGCCCTGTTCGAGGCGGACGAGAGGGGCGCGGACAATCCGATCCTGCTCGACGCCGCCGGCAACGTCACGGAAGGGCCGGGCTACAACGTCTTCTGCATCACCGAGGGCGTCGTCGTAACGCCAGACCGCAACGTTCTCGGCGGCATCACGCGCCTCTCCGTCATCGAGCTCTGCGCCCAACTCGGACTGCCCTGCGAGGTTCGGGACGTGCCCGTCGAGGAGCTGCGCAACGCCGACGAGATCCTCGTCTCCTCGACCGCCGGCGGCCCGATCGGGGTGAGCCGCCTCGACGGTCGCATCCTCAACAACGATCGTCCCGGCCCCATCAGCCAGAAGCTGCGCGAGACCTACTGGGCCAAGCGCAAGGACGGCTGGCATGCCGAGCCGGTTCGATACGAAGCCGCCCGTCCCGAAGAAGAAGGATCGTCACCGTGAATAAAGCAGATCGGACCATCTTCAAGACGATGCTGTCCGCCCTCGGCGCCGCGCTGCTGAGCACGGCCGCCTCCGCCCAGACGCTGCCGGCCCCGGGGCCGACGGCCGAAGCCATCAAGAAGCGCGGCGAGTTGGTCTGCGGCGTCGACAGCGGCATTCCCGGCTTCGCCTACCAGGATTCCGGGGGCGCCTGGAAAGGCTTCGACGTCGACTACTGCCAAGCGCTCGCCGCTGCGGTTCTGGGCGACCCGAAGAAGGTAAAGTATGTTGGCACCACCGCCAAGGTCCGCTTCACAGTGCTACAGTCCGGCGAGATCGACGTGCTGATCCGCGACTCGACCATGACCTTCGCCCGTGACATCGGCCTCGGCCTGACCGAGGTCGCAGTCAATTTCTACGCCGGCCAGGGCTTCATGGTGCGCAAGAGCCTGGGGGTTAAGACTGCAGCGGAGCTGAACGGCTCCACAATCTGCATGATCACCGGCGCAACGCTCGAACTCAACATCGCCGACTTCGCCCGCTCCAAAGGCACGACGATCAACTCGCTGCTCTTCGAGAAGTCGGAGGAAGCCTTCGCCGCCGCAGAGGCCGGTCGCTGCGACGGCTATTCGGACGATACCGGCTCGCTCGCCGCCGCCCGCTCCACCATGAAGGTGCCGGACGACTGGATAATCATGCCCGAGGTCATCTCCAAGGAACCGCTCGGCCTCCATACGCGCGACGGCGACTATCGCTGGTCCGACATCGTCTTTTGGGTCGACACGGCGCTGAAGACCGCCGAGGAGTTTGGAATCACCAAGGCCAATGTCGATGAGAAGAAGAAGTCCGAGGACCCCTTCGTGCGCCGCCTGCTCGGGCTCGAGGGCGATTTCGGCAAACAACTGGGCATCGACAACGAGGGCTTTTACAGGGCCATCAAGGCGGTCGGCAATTACGGCGAGATCTACGACGTCCATTTCGGCCCCAAGGCGCTCGGCCTGCCGCGCGGCTTGAACAATCTCTGGTCGCAGGGTGGCCTGCACTATCCTCTTCCGTTCCGGTGAGATCGCCGGCATGGCTCGGACCAAAACCACATCCGGCAGCAACGCCGCGCTGTGGCCCATGAAATCATCCCACGCCCTGCTCTGGCAGGGCGTGGTCCTCGGTATCGCCCTGCTCGTCCTGATCTGGTTCGGGCACAATGCGGCGAGCCATCTCGCGCGCCGCAACATGGAGTTGGACTTCAGTTTTTTATGGCGCCCGGCCGGCTTCGCCATGCCGTTCCAAATCACAAACTTCAGGCCGACGGACAGCTACGCCATGGCGTTGGTCGCGGCCTTCTCAAATACGCTGCTMGTTTCCGCGCTCGGCGTCGTCACCACCACTGTCCTGGGCCTCGCGCTCGGCGTGATGCGTCTCTCTACCAGCTGGCTGATGCGCAGCGCCTCGGGCGCCATCGTCGAGCTGATCCGCAACACCCCGCAGCTCCTCCAGATCGTCTTTTGGTATGTCGGCGTGCTCCAGCTCTTGCCGCAGGCCCGCCAGAGCCTGTCCTTGGGAGGCCTGTTCTATCTCAATATCCGCGGTCTGTTCCTGCCCTATCCGCTGGCGGGCGACAGGACACCCCTGATCGCTGCCCTCCTGGTGCTGAGCCTCGTCCTCGTACCGCTGCTGTGTCACTTCCTGCCAATGCGGCGCAAGGGCACGCGCTGGCTCTGGCTGGTACCGCCCACCCTCTTTGCCGCACTGGTGGCGAGCTTGTCGGGCTGGAGCGCTCCGACGCTCAAAGGTTTCAACTTCACGGGCGGAATGGTGATGCCACCGGAGTTCGTCGCGCTCTGGGCCGGGCTTTCGCTCTACAGTGCCGCCTTCATCGCTGAGATAGTCAGGGGTTCGGTCGAGGGCGTCGCCAAGGGCCAGCGCGAGGCGGCCTACAGCCTGGGGCTGAAGCCTTGGCCGACGCTCCGGCTGGTCATTCTGCCGCAGGCGCTCAGAGTCATGATCCCGCAGATGACCAACCAGTATCTCAACCTGATCAAAAGCTCCTCGCTCGGCGCGGCCATTGCCTATCCGGAGATCGTTCAGATCTTCGCCGGCACGGTGCTCAACCAGTCGGGCCGTGCGATCGAAGTGATGGTGATCCTCATGGGCGTCTTCCTCGCTGTCAATCTCTTGGTCTCGGCGGGGCTCGCGCGGCTGAACGCCCGGTTCGCGCTTAAGGAACGTTAGGAAGCACGATGCCGAGCGCCGAAACGACCTCCATCGTCACTGTCGTCCCAAGGCACCCCAGCCCGCAGCTTGCTTCGGCAACGGCGATCATTCGCCGCTGGATCCGGACGAATCTCTTCGGCTCGTTTCGCGGGGGGCTGGTGACGCTCCTCACCGTTGCGCTGCTCGTCGTGCTGGTGCCGCCACTCCTGCGCTGGTTCGTCACCGATGCCGTGCTCCAAGGTCGGAGCCGCTCGGTCTGCGGCACCGGCGCCTGCTGGGCCTTCGTCACCGACCGCATCGACATGTTCCTCTTCGGTCGCTATCCGGCGCCGGAGCGCTGGCGCGTCAAGCTTGCTGGGCTTGTCCTGCTCGTTTTTGCTGTCGCGGCCGCCTGGCCACGCAATCCGCGCCCGGTGCTTTCCGTACTGCTTCTTGTCACGCTCTGCCCTCTCATCGCCGGCACGCTACTGCTCGGTGGCGTCTTGGGCCTGCCAGTCGTTCCCACCGACCAATGGGGCGGCCTCTCGCTCAACGTGCTGCTGACCTATGCGACGGTCGTGATCGCGCTCCCGATCGGCATCGTTCTGGCGCTCGGCCGGCGCTCAAGCCTGCCGGCGATCAGCTGGCTCTGCACCGGCTTTATCGAGCTGCTGCGTGGCGTGCCGCTTCTCGCCGTGCTGTTCATGGCCATGGTGATGCTGCCGATGTTCTTGCCGGAGGGCACCAGCTTTGACCGGCTGCTGCGCGCCATCGTTGGACTCTCGCTCTTCGTCGCCGCCTATCTTGCCGAGGTCGTCCGGGGCGGGCTGCAGGGCATCGATAAGGGGCAATACGAGGCCTCCGCCTCGCTCGGCCTTAGCTACTGGAACGCGCATCGTCTCATCGTGTTGCCGCAGGCCTTCCGGCTGACCGTGCCGGGCATCGTCAATACGGTGATCGACCTGTTCAAGGACACTACACTCGTCTCGATCATTGGCCTGTTTGACCTGCTCGGCATCATCGGGCAGGCGCTAAAGGACCCGAACTGGCTGGGCCTCGGCCGCGAGGGCTACGTCTTTGCTGCCGGGGTCTTCTTCATCTGCTGCTACGCCATGTCCCTTTACAGCCGCAGCGTCGAGCGTCGGATCGCACAGGCACGGCATTGACCCGAGGCCTGACTGAACCATCGGCATTGTCACGGCGTAGCGGAGTTGTTGCGCCTCGATCGGGTTGGTAGCCATTGAGCATGGCAAAGATCAGTTACAGCGGTTATCGCTTGCCCCCCGCGATCATCCAGCAGGCAATCTGGCTGTATCTCCGGTTCACCCTCAGCTTCCGCGACGTCGAGGATCTGCTGGCCGCGCGCGGAATTGCCGTGTCCGACGAGACGGTGCGCCGCTGGGTGAACCATTTCGGACCCAAGATCGCCGCCAATCTCCGCCAACGCCAACCAAAGCCTCACGCCACATGGCACCTGGACGAGGTCTATCTCAAGATCGACGGTCGCCTAGTCTATCTTTGGCGGGCCGTTGACTCCGAAGGCGAGGTCCTGGACGTCCTGCTTCAGGCAAAAAGAAACAAGAGCGCCGCGCTGAAAGTGCTGCGCAGACTACTCAAGAAGCATGGCTTCATACCGGAGCGCTTGATCACGGATGACCTGCGTTCATATGGAGCGGCAGTCCGGGATCTTGGGATCTCGGATCGGCATCGACGCGGTCGCTGGTGCAACAATCGCGTGGAAAATTCGCATCAGCCGACACTACGACGAGAGCGCAAGATGCAGGGTTTCAAGAGCCCGGGTTCAGCCCAGAGATTTCTCTCGACTCACGCAGCCACCTCCAACACCTTCAACGTCCAGCGCCATCTCATTTCCGCGAAGACCCACCGAGCTTTTCGCTCTTCGGCGATGGCGGCGTGGTGGGCGACCGCCGCGGCCGCCTGATCGAGATCGTCAACCAGTGTTGTCGCGTCGATCGTTCGACAACGTGACAATGCCCGCGTGGGCGACTACGCCGAAGGCTTCGCCGGCTCGCCATAGGCGACGAGGAATGTTTCGACCGTCGCGTCTGCGTGGCCTTCAAGCTCGGCTTGGGAGCGCGGATTCTTGTTACCCGTGAACATCGCCTCGTTCATGGGAATCCAGAGCAACATTCCAAAGAAATGGCTCGCGGCCAAATACGGGTTGGGTGTACGAAGAAGCTGCCGGTTTGTCAGCTGCTGGAAGCAGGTCGCCATCGAGGCAATCATGCGCTCGAACCCTTTTTCATACCAGTCGCGGCCGAGCTGAGGCATTCGATCGGCGTTGGCGATGATGAGGCGTCGCAGCTTCAACCGCTCTTCGTCCATCAGCGTCGACATGAAGCGTCGAGCGACCTTCTGCAGTCCCCCCGTCATGAATTCCGCCTCGGTAAGCAACGCGGCGACCGCATCAAAGGTTTCGGTAGCCTGAGCGGCCGACGCGCGAATGACCTCGCCAAAGAGCGTCTCCTTGTCGACGAAATGCTTGTAGACCGTCTGTTTGGAGACGCCGGCCTTAGTAGCGATCTCCTCCATGCTCGTTCCATCATAGCCCTGGCTCACGAACGCCACGGTGGCCGCGTGGATGATATCACGCTCCTTGCGCGCCGATCGGGTTTCGCMATCAACCTTCATGCCATCCCCACTTCGGTACTAGACGGTTCCGTTCCGCATGTGATAGGCAAAGACATAGTACTAGACCGACCAGTACTCCGCCTGAGGAGCGAACCAGATAAATGGTTAGGATGATTTTCGTAAATCTGCCAGTGCGCGATCTGCCGGCGGCGACACGCTTCTACCTTGCTATCGGAGGCGCGTTGAATCCGCAGTTCTCGAACGACAAAGCCAGCTCCGTGATGTTCTCGGACTCGATCGGGGTCATGCTGCTGACCCACGACCACTACCGACAGTTCACCGCGCGGCCGATCGGGGACCCCAAGCGCGAGAGCCAGATGCTCATCGCGCTCACCGCTGACAGCAAGGACGAGGTGGACGCCACGATCGGAAAAGGTGTGGCGGCCGGCGGCCGCGCCGATCCGAATCCAGCCCAGGACCTCGGTTTCATGTTCAACCGCCACATCGAGGACCCAGACGGGAACGTTTGGGAGGTTCTGTGGATGGACCCCTCCGCCATGCAATAGCGGCCACGCGCGCCGAGGCGGCCCAGCTCCATCGATTTGGACGAAAGCGCCAATGCAAACCTGGGTCTCTGGCCCGGCGCTCCGATCTTCAAGGAAGAAGCGCGAGCAAGGCGCGCTCGATCCTCGAAACCACCCATAGATCATTCGATCAAGAGGCGAAGTCAGGATGCCTGGTCCAGAACCCAAGGTCGACGCGTACGCCGAAGGCGTCGAAGCGTTCGCCAAGCCGATCCTGGCGCATCTACGCGGCGTTGTCCGCTCGACCTGCCCGGAGGTTGTCGAAACCTTGAAATGGGGAAACCCCCATTTCGACTACCGAGGCGAGATGATGTGCATTTTTGCCGCCTACAAGTCGCATTGCGCCTTTTCCTTCTGGAAAGGCTCGCTGATGAGCGACCCGCGGCTCAAGGCGAGCGTCGATTTGCCGGCGTCCAAACGCTTCATGGGKAAGTTGACGAGTCTCGCGGATCTCCCTGTCGACGCCGAGCTTATCGCTTGGGTCCAGGAGGCCATGTTGCTCAACGAGCAACGCGCGAAGGTCGCGCCCCGTAGGTCATCCGCGCCCGCCAAGGCTGTCGTCGCGTCTCCCGCTTTCGTCGACCGCCTTGCGGCTTCCCCATCGGTCAAGACGATATTCGAGAGCAAGTCGACGTCGTTCCAGAAAGAATACGTTGTCTGGATCGCCGACGCGAAAACCGAAGCCACGCGCGACAAGCGGATCGACGAGGCGCTTGCCTGGATCGCCGAAGGCAAGGGCCGGTTCTGGAAATATGCGAAGGGCGGCTGAGGGCTTTCGCCCCCACTGGAGACAGCCGATCAGCGAGCGCGATCCGAATGGAAATCGTCCACGGCTGGCGTTGCGGCGTTGTCACGTTAACTCCGGCGTGGCGGCAAACCGTGTAGGTGGACTGGCATGAGCCAGCCCTGCGTCAGCTACAAACGCCATCGGTTCCCACCGGCGATCATCGCTCATGCGGTGTGGCTGTACTTTCGCTTTCCCCTGAGCTTGCGCCTGGTGGAGGAGATGCTTTTGGAGCGCGGCATTACCGTCTCGTATGAGACGCTGCGGCGCTGGGCGTTGAAATTCGGGCGGGATTACGCCCRCCRCCTSAAGCGCAARAGGCCGAGCCGCCGCGACCTYTGGCAYCTCGACGAGRTCGTCGTCACCATCGCCGGMMAGAAGCAYTGGCTSTGGCGSGCRGTCKATCAGGACGGCTATAYCCTMGATGAGATCGTGCAGACSCGRCGYGACACCAAGGCAGCCACGCGCGTGCTGAGGCGCCTTCTCAAGAAGCGGGGCTGCCCGCCCCGGCGCATGATCACCGACCAACTCGGCTCCTATGCCGCCGCCCGGCGCCAGATCATGCCGGCGATCGAGCATCGCGCGTACAAGGGCCTCAACAACCGCGCCGAGAATTCGCACCTGCCTCTGCGACGACGCGAGCGGGCGATGCAGGGCTTTCGCTCCCCGGGAGGTCTGCAACGGTTCGTCGCCGTCTTCTCCGCCGTCCGCAATCAATTCGTTCCGCCCCGGTCCCGTCGCACCGCCCTGGCCACCCATCTGCATCGCCTAAACGCCATGGCGCGCTGGAAAGCCGTGGCTGGCGTCGCGGCCTGAGCCTGTCATCAGGCCGAATGCTCCTCTTGCCGCCTGCCGGCAGTTAACGTGACAACGCCCCGAAGACACGACCGCTCCCACGACCCTCGCCGCGCCAAAGAAATCCCCTTGATCAAAGGGCGCCGTCCAGACATGACAACGCCTCCGCGCCACACAGCGTAACCTATCCCGTCAATCAGCATCTCCCATCGCCGGTGAAAAGCCAGGGTGTCAGCCGACGCTCGAAGCTGCACTACGTGGGTCAGTGAGATTCCTTTGGCGCGCTAATCCGAGCTCGGATGCGATCCTGATCGGAGGCCTCGAGGCCGCTACAGACAGCGCCAGCGAGCGTCATCGTCCGCGCCCGCCTTCGGCAACAGCCTCTTGAGTTAGGTATCAGCCTCGTCAGCCTGAAAGGATAGTCGCAGCTTTTGATACACCGCCTGCTGCTGCCCCCCGCAATCTCGCTACAGATATTCTTGGCCGAAGGACCTGGCGCCCCCTGATAAGCTCAGCATGCAGAGAACGATGGCCCGCCTCGGTTGTCCGCTCTGGGATCGGCAAATTTTACGCTCTTGCATTCGGGGTCAAAGCTTGAAACCCTGGTCGTTCGTGCTGCGGTTGGGTGGGGAACCCCTAACGGAGGAAGCCGATGCGGCGACTAGCGATGGACAAGCCGATCATGGTCTCAGGCCATAATGTCGAGCTTGGGGACGCGCTCCGCGAATTCGCCGAGCGCAAGATCGAAGAGACCGCCGGGAAATATTTCGGGCGGATCACCGAGGCGACGGTGCAATTCAAGAAGACGGGGGCCTTCTACGCCTGCGCAATCCGGTTCCGCTCGCGTGGCATGCAAAACCTCGCCGCCGAGCACGAGAACGTAGAAATCTACACTGCCTTCAACATCTGCCTCGAAAAGCTCTCGAAACAGCTTCGCCGCGCCAAGCGCCAAATGCGCGAGGACAAGGCGCAGCGTCCCGACAAGGTCGCCATGGTGAATGAAGGGCTGCGCGCACCGCCGCTTCCGGCCTCCGATCTCGGCGAGGAGGAGAGCTACAATCCCGCCGCCGTGCCCACCGATCCCTATGCAAAGGCACTGATGCAGGCGAGCAAAGCCGACATCGAAGCCCGCCACACCGATCCCCGCCGGGAAGCAGTCGAGTAACGCCCGACCCTACGAGGGGTCAGAACAAGAGCTGCTCAAAATCTTACGCTAAGGTCGAACGGAGCATGAACATCATGCGGCGGTCGAATTAGTGCTGGCAGGACTTGCCACGGCGCCAGTCTCGGGATGGGTAGCCGACTGTGAAGCATCGAGACGTGGCTGTGCCACATTCTTCGACAGACAGGAGAACCGTTCCGGAGGCTCGCAAATAGCACTGTACAAACCAGTTCCAATTGGCACAATCTCTGCTTCCAGCTTTCGTCCTCAGTGTTTTGAGCAAGGCATGCAGCGGCGGGCCATCTTCGTCACCTCTCCGCTCAAGGCTGAGCCTGTCCCTCGCATCCACCAAGCTGCCGGGTTCGAGGCCGAGGTTGCCTTCAATCCGGATCTGGTGCCGCCGACGCGTCACATCGCCGACCGCAAGATCGTTTTATCGTTCCAGCGAAAATCGGAACGGGAAGCACGCTGGCGAAGTCCCCCTGCCCGTGGGGCGATCCTCTTGGACTTTCCCGCTGGCCTTATCGATAGTGACATCGTCATCAGCACCAGTCGCGGCGTCCATGCCAAGCCGTCGGCTGAATTCGCCATGATGGCGATGCTGATCCGATGTGAAGCGTCATTCCTACCTGAGCCCCGCAGTAGCCCAAGACTGAGCTGGCAGACTGCCCAGTCGAGCGAGAACTTCGGACGGTGGCGAGGCTGTGATTGGCCGGCTTGGATTGATTGTGCCGAGTGGCCTTCCGTAATGAACGACGTCCCGACTGTCATTCCATTTTTGCAGATAATCCGCTTTTCCGCAGTGGACGGCTTCGAAAAATCTTTGGAGGGCGAACAATGAGCAAAGGCGAGCGGGGCATGTTGATCAATAGGTTTCTAGGCGCAGCATCTTTGGCTTTGGGGCTCGCCGCGGCCACGCTGGCGTCGGCTCAGACCCTGACTGTGGGCGTACGTGCAGGTCCGGAATCGATGGACCCACATTTCAGCGCGCTCGGTGTCCATGTCGAGGCGCTCAAGCATGTCTTCGACACGCTGGTCAAGTCCAACGAGAAGCTGCAGGTCGAGCCGGGGCTAGCCGAGTCATGGAAGCCGGTCGATGCAACCACTTGGGAGTTCAAGCTCCGCAAGGGCGTGAAATTCCACGACGGCTCGGATTTCACCGCAGAGGACGTGAAGTTCTCGATCGAGCGCATCGCCAATGTCACCGGCCCCAATCCGGCGACGCTCTACACCCGACGCGTCAAGGAGGTGAAGATCGTCGATGCCTTCACCGTCCATCTGCTGACCGAGGGCGCCGCGCCGACCCTGCCCAACGATCTTGTCAGGCTGTTCATCGTTTCTTCCAAGGCGGCTGCCGGTCTCAATCGCGAGACCTCAAACGAAGCCTTCAACTCCGGAAAGGCCGCGATCGGAACCGGGCCTTATAAACTCGTCTCCTGGACCCCGAAGGCTGATCTGACGCTCGACCGCTTCGACGGTTATTGGGCCGGCCCGCAGCCCTGGCAGCGGGTCGTGCGCAAGGAGATCGCCAATGACGCGGCGCGCGTTGCTCAATTGCGCGCTCGACAGGTCGACATGATTGCGCGCGTTTCGGCCAACGACGTCGCCTCGCTGCAGAAGGACGCCAAGCTCAGCGTACCGACGCAGGACACCATCTTCGTCTTCCTGCTTGATTTCGATCTACGCGAGAAGACGCCGCAGGTCAGCGCCAAGGATGGCTCAGCACTGCCCGCAAACCCGTTCCGGGATCCGCGCGTGCGCGAGGCGATCGACCTCGCCATCGACCGTGGCCAGCTTGGCGAGATCGCGATGGACGGCATGGGTTCGCCGGCGACGCAGCTCGTCTCGCAGGGCATATTCGGCTACAATGACAACATTCCCGCCACCAAGGCCAACCTAGAGCGTTCGCGTCAGTTGCTTAAGGAGGCCGGCTACCCCAATGGCTTCAAGTTCACCCTGAGCTTTACCGTGGATCGCCTCCCGGGCGACCGCGAAATCGGCACGACACTGGTCCAGATGCTGGCGCGGGTCGGAATCGACGTCGCCGCCAACGGCGTTCCGGTCTCCATCCTGTTCTCGGCCCGACCACGAGGCGAGCTGTCGGCGACCATGGCCGGCTGGGGCACGATAACCGGGGAGGCCTACTACACCTATTCGGCCATCGCCCATTCCAACGATCCCGCCAAGAAGCTCGGCCAGTTCAACTGGCGCGCCTATGCCAACCCGGAGGTCKATCAGCTGATCGACGATGCTGGCGGAGAGCTCGACGATGCTAAGCGCCGCGACATGCTGAACAAGGCCGCTGGCCTCTTCATGAAGGATCGGGCGACGCTGCCGCTGACCGTAATCAAGTATGCTTGGGCCGTCTGGAAGGATCGGGCCCAAACCGTGCGACTACGCAGCGACGAGGAGACGCTGGCGATGGACATCGTGCCTGTGAAGTGAAAAGCCGACACTGGTAGTTTCAATCGTTGCGCGGAGTCAGTCGAGCCGCGCGACGATCCCCTTGGCGGCTTCGGAGGCTGCCGGAAACCGCTCCATGATCTGCGGATCATGCCCCGGGATCACCAGCCGGGGATCACTGGCGAGTTCGCGCAGGCGCTTGAAGCCTTCCAGCGTTGCGCCGACATTGTAGATCCACGGGAACGGGATATCCCGCTCGAAATTCTCGAAGAAATGGGTCGCGTCCGAAGCGAGCACGAGCCAGCCCTTTCGCGTCTTCACGCGCACAACCTGCTGCCCCTCGGTATGGCCGCCGACGCGGTGGAGCGTGATCCCGGGTGCGAGCATGCCCTCGTCCGTGTGATAAGCGACGCGCCCTTCGAAGAGCTTGCGCACCGTCGCGGCGATGTCCTCTGGATCGTACCCACCGCGCAGCATGCCGTGGCACATGCACGGGCCGGTGGCATAGGCCATCTCCGACGTCTGGAGATGAAACCGCGCCTGCGGGAACAGATGCTGGTTGCCGCAGTGGTCGTAGTGCAAATGCGTCAGCACAACGTCGCGAATGGACGCGGGTTCGATGCCGAGGAGCGCGAGCCCTTCACTCGGACAGCGCAGATGTTGGCGGCCGCGGGTGCGCGCTACATCGGCATTGAAGCCCGTATCAACGACGACAGCGCCTGACGGACCCTTGATCACGAAGACGAAGTAGTCAAACGGCATCGGCCCGTCATGGGCATCGCCACCCAGGAAATTCTCGCTGCGCCTGCGCGCCGCGTGGTGGGCGAAGCGGATGGCATAGACCTCTTGAATCGGCAGATCGGTCATAAGCGCAGCCTCGATCAGGTGATGGTCAACCCGCCATCGACTGTGATGGTCGAGCCTGTGATATAGGACGCTCCCTCGCCCGCGAGATAGACGACGGCCCCTGCGACGTCCTCGGGGAGCCCCGCGCGGCCCACGGGGACCGGCGCGAGCTTGCGGGCGCGAAACTCCGGATCAGCGAGCATGTGCCGATTGATATCAGTCTCGATCGTACCCGGAGCGACGAGGTTGACAGTAATACCGTGAGGCGCGAGCTCGAGAGCCATGGCGCGGGCCAACATCATCACGCCGCCCTTAGTCGCGACATAATGGGCAATGTCAGGGTTGGCATGCGCCTGGTTAACCGACGAGACCATGATGATCCGGGCCGGCCTGCGGTGGCCGATCATGAGCTTGGCGGCTTCCTGCGAGCAGGCGAAATAACCCTGCAGATTCACAGCGTGGATACTGGCCCAGTCCTCGTCAGTGATGTCGAGGAAAGGCTTTCGCTGGATCCTGGCGGCGTTGCACACGAGGATGCCGAGACCGCCCAACGCCTTGTCCGCCTGCCTTACTGCGGCGCGGGCGGCGGACGCATCGCCCATATCGGCATGCACGAGCACCGTGTTTCGGCCGAGTGCGCGGATCTCCGTGGCGAGCGTCTCGGCGGCCGATTCACTTCGGTACCAGTGAAGCGCGACGTCCGCACCTTCGCGCGCCAGCGCCAGCGCAATCCCGCGCCCAATCCCTTGGCTGTCGGCCCCGGTCACCAAGGCGGTCGTCGATGCAAGTGCCACAACTTATCCTATCAGCTTTTGCCATTATCGGAGATCAGGAGGACCGCCGCGAGCCTACATGTGCGTCGGTGTGACTTGCCAATCCGTTATGGTTGCGGGTTCAATCCGTCAGTCGGATGGACTTCTCGCTGCACAGATCGATGAGGTCACTATCGCTCTCGACCTCGTCGCTGAACTTGGCAAGGACGGAGTAGCTGCAGCCCGTGGGCTTGTTCAGCTTGAGGGCAATGCTCTTGCCGGGCCCGAGCGGCTTGGTGAGCTTGGCGATCAGGCGCGGCTGCTCGCCCGACGTCGTGATTTCCAGGGAAGCCAGTGGCGCGGTACGCGCGTTCGTCACCTTGACTTGAGCCGGCGGCTTGGGTGATTGGGCGACCGCGGGAGCAGTCGCGAAGCAAACGAATAGGCCGGCGCCGAACAGGCCGGCAGAGATAACGGGCTTGAATTTCATTGTCGTTTCGTTCCCCGAATAGCGAGCTTGAAACGCTCTTGCATATCTCACAACGGCCTTTCGGCGAAAACAAGCAGTCAAAGAGGCTTGGAATGCCGGTAGCAGGTTGCGCCCGGCAGTCGAGTAGAAGCTGTCACCGTTCGATGCATGGATGAGCGGCGAAGCGCTCCTGTCGAGGAGAAGCGTGAACCCGCGGTTTAGATCAAGAAGTCAGTCGCACCCAATGATCTGATCTGCTTGAATGATGGCCGGAAATTCAAGGGCCTCAAACGTCGTCTGCTGACGTCTTACAATCTGTCGCCTGGCGATCACGCCAGAGGCCGTGCCTGCCGCTCTCGACCCAACTGCGTCTCACGGGCATTCTTGTGGATGTTCATCCGGTCCTCCTTCGATGGAGACTGAAGCTTCGCAACCTCAGCTTCCTCGCTCGGGACCGGATGGACAACCTATTGAGAGCTCACACCTAGGGAATTTGCAACAGAACCCCTCGAAGAGCTTGTGCAGTCAGGGGCGATCTCAGACATGGGGCCTGACGTGCTTCGTCATGTTGCGGTGCCGGGACTTGGCGATGTTCATTTCTTCCCTGACGCGGGCGGGCGCTCTGGCCAGCGGCGCGTCCTTCGTCCGATCCCAACGCGCCGGCCAGCACGGCCAGGGCCTTGGCCTCGCCTTCGCTGAAATGGACGATCACCTGGAGCGGGGCATGCGTTCTTGGGTGCGTGAGCGTGTCAGATATGGCGGCACGGTCCTTGCGCCGTTTCTGAGTCGTTCGCGGGACGTTCTTCCGCACTGGCAACATCCTGCCAGTTACGGACAGCGCTGTTCTTATCTGTTCGGGTCTGTTCGGTTGGCGGGGATGTTCGCTGTGAGCGGGCGCATCACGAACGCCGATGCCGCACGTCCACGTCTTGCCGTTCTCTTCATTCCGATCGCCTCTCCTCTCCCGTCCCTCGAAGCACGAGCGTGTCGAGGATACGACGCGTCCATCTGAACGCTCCGGAGCAAATCCCTGCACAGAACCTCCGGCCGTGAAAGGCGAGCCGCCGGTGCTTCGTGAAAAGGGGCTTCTACAATGCCGCGCAGGTTCTGTTGCGATCGCCGGTAGGCGCGGCGGATATCGCACCATTCCCGTAACAATGCCGCCTAGAATCTAAATCCGTCCATCGCAGTGCAGTTTGCGATTCTCGCCGCGGCGTGAACGGGCGAATGTCCAGATCCTATGGCGCCCAGGGAATTGCGTCCGACGACACCCACACCATCCGCCGAGCCGCTCCCGATCATCGTGACGCTTCCCTTCGCGATGTCGCCGCCAAGCTGGCGTCGCACCCCGACGAGGTTGGCCCGGTTTCGTCAGCAGGATCTGTCGCGAGCTGCAGCGCCGCCACTTCGACCCGTCAGATTTCAGTCGGAAAGTATGGGCGCGCAGCGCCAGCGCAGCCATGATTACCCATGGTAATTTGCCTTGGTTGTCGAGCCCGACAGAGATTTTGCCGTGACGTTTTTCTTTGCGTAGGGCTTGCCTGATCTTTAGCGGTTAATAATACTCTGATTCGGAATGTTATTAACCGGTAAGGGACCTCACAGCATGGGCAATGGACCGTCACCCCTGCAGAATGACATTCTTGCGCTGCTGGCGGTATGGCCTGCCTATGTTCATGACGCAACGGCGACGCAGCTCCATATAGGCGACTGGGCACGACCTAGCGATATCATCACCGGGCTCGGTCGGCCGGAAAGTGCTGTCACGAGCGCCTCAGTCTCGCGGGCACTGGCGCGGCTAAGCGAACGCGGGCTGGTGATGCGGGCCGCCGGACAGCCTGCCAGCGTCGGTCGGGCGTTCCGCTATGCCCGAATCCGCGCTCCGATTCCTTAACGGCACTCGAGGAAGTACGGACGGTGACGCAGCGGATTCCGTTGCATCACCGCCTCAATCTCGGAGCGTCAACGAAGTCGACGCGGTGGAGCAATGCGCTGCATGTGGCGACGGCATCGCACGGGACAGCGAAGTTCCTCACTTGGCGGGGCAGAATGAACACTACCTCTTCAATCAGATAATGGCGTTTCGGTTGGGAAAGGGTCAGCGAGATGCGCTATATGGCACGTGCCGGCATCGTCACGCCGTAGCGGAGTTGTTGCGCCTCGGTCGGGTTGGTAGCCATTGAGAATGGCAAAGATCAGTTACAGCGGTTATCGCTTTCCACCCGCGATCATCCAGCAGGCAATCTGGCGCAAGACACAAGGTTTCAAGAGCCCAGGTTCAGCCCAGAGATTTCTCTCCACTCACGCAGCCCCCTACAACACCTTCAACGTCCAGCGCCATCTCATTTCCGCCAAGCCCCACCGAGCTTTTCGCTCTTCGGCGATGGCGGCGGGGTGAGCGGCCGCCGCGGCCGCGTGATCGAGATCGTCAACCAGTGTTGTCGCGTGGATCGTTCGACGACGTGACAAGGCCCAAGTGGCGTTTCTTCCCGGCGAGGGCATGGGCGGCGCTGCCAATCACTGGACCGGCCAGAGCGGGCCTTGGGCGGACTACCATCCGAGCCAAAGGACCCGTCTACCTACCGGCTTCCGGAGGACATCTATGCCAGCATTCAGGTGAATGCGATGGAAAGCGAGCAAGTCCTTTGAGGCTTCGTCAAGCGTGGATCGCCAAAGGCACGGGCCGATCGAGCAATGCTTGCGTTGCCGGATTGGTCTGCCTAAACGTGCGCTCGCGGTCGTGATAATCGGGGAATTCATGCGATGAGATTATGTGAGCTTGCCGTGGCTGCGGCCCTCTTGGTCGCCTCGATGCTGAACCATGCAAACGCCGGCACGCTGGACAGCGTGAAAGCGCGTGGCACGCTCAATTGCGGCGTGGGTGAGAGCTTCCCAGGCTTCTTCGCCGCTGATGCGTCGGGTCGCTGGAGCGGCCTCGATGTCGATTTCTGCCGAGCCGTTGCGACCGCGGTTCTCGGCGATCCGGAAAAAGTGAAATACCTGCCCGCAACGCCGGCTGCGCGCTTTGCCCAGCTTCAGTCGGGCCAAGTGGATATCTTGTCGCGCTCCGTCACTTGGATCATGTCACGCGAAGCCGGGCTCGGCCTTTCGTTCCCCGGCATCACTTTTTTCGACGGTCAGGGCTTTCTCGTCCGCAAATCGGCTGGAATCAAGAGCGCCCGCGAGCTGGAGGGCGCTACGATCTGCACTCAGACTGGGACGACGACCGAGCGAAACCTCGCGGACTACTTCCGCCAGCACAACATGAAGTATAAGCCGGTGGTGTTCGAGCAGGCCGACCAGGTTGTCGCCGCCTATGAAGCCGAACGCTGCGATGCCTTCACGACCGACAAGTCGACGCTTTCGGCACGCCTCGCGAAGCTGAAGGAGCCAAGCGCCCATACCATCCTGCCCGAGACGATTTCGAAAGCTGCCAACGGCCCTGTGGTTCGCCAGGGCGACGACCAGTGGGCGAATCTCGTGCGCTGGACGCTGAACGCGGTGATCGCGGGCGAAGAGCTCGGCGTGACCGCGGCGAAGGTGGATGATCTCGCGGCCAATGCTACAGATCCCGAGATTCGCCGGCTTTTGGGCGCCGACAGCGACCTCGGCAAGCTGATCGGCCTCAACAAAGACTGGGCCGCGCGTGTCATTAAGGCCGTCGGCAACTACGGCGAGATGTACGAGCGCAATCTCGGGCCGAAAGGCGCGATCGTCATCCCGCGCGAAAACAGCCTGAATCGCCTTTGGCGCGATGGCGGCCTGCTGTTCTCGCCCTCCTTCCAGTGACGTCTGGCGACCAGCGGTGAATTGATTCCATGGCGGCCGCTTTTGGAGGTGCAGGCAAGAGCTTCATGCGTCGCCATGGGATCGAGTACGGTGTCTATGCGGCGACGGCGTGCGTCGTCGGGACGCTCGCCGCCATGGCGATTTTCACGCTTCGGGCTCGCGGCATTCATGCAGGTTTCGGCTTTCTCTGGGATACGGCCGGCTTCGACATCAGTTTCGGCCTGATCCCGTTCGATGCGACGAAGAGCTATGCCCGCGCCTTCCTCGTCGGCCTGCTGAATACGCTCGTCGTTTCCGCATTGGCGATTGGGCTGGGAACAGGTCTTGGGCTGGGCCTGGCGATCGCTCGCCTGTCCAGGGATCCCCCGTTGCGCGCCGCAGCGACGGCGGCGACGGAGCTCGTACGTAATACGCCGCTGCTGCTGCAGCTGTTCATCTGGTACTTCATGGTGTTCGGCGCGCTGCCGGCCGTCAGACAGTCGCTTCATATCGGCAGCTTTGCGCTGCTCAACAATCGCGGAATCGTGGTTGCGGCACCGGGACTGAATTCCGTCGCCTGCCTTTGTCTGAGTGCAGGTGCGGCATCGATCTTGACGGCTGCCATGGCGCGGCGTCTGCCAGCGACTCTCGGCTTTCTCCAGCGATCTGCGACCAAGGCTGTCCTCGCCATAGGAGGGGTTCTCCTCCTTCTCGCAGGCGTCACCTGGGCCGATTGGGAGCTGCCAGTTCAGCGTGGCTTCAACGTCACCGGCGGCTTCACTCTGCCTCCGGAATTCGCCGCGCTGGTCACTGCGCTCGCAATCTACGCCGCGGCCTTCATCGGAGAAGCGTTTCGGAGCGGTGTCCTTTCCGTGCCTGGTGGCCAGTGGGAAGCAGCCCAGGCGCTCGGCCTCGGCCGCTTCGCCACCTTGCGGCTGATCGTTCTGCCGCAGGCGATCCGTGCTGCCCTGCCGGCACTTGGTAATCAGTTCGTCAATGTCGTGAAGGCCTCGTCGCTGGCTGCGGCCGTCGGGTTTCCCGACCTGATGCAGGTGTTCGGCAAGACCACGCTCAATCAAACTGGACAGGCGGTCGAGGTGATCAGCATCACGATGGCGGTGTATCTCGCGATCAGCCTCGGGATCTCCGGCCTGGTTCATCGCAGTGAAACCAGACGCTGGCGCGCGTGACCGAGACCCCGGCTTCCCCATGTCCGTGACGACGTCCGATTTGCCGCCGCCATCACGCGCGAGCCGGCGATGGGGCACAGGAGGCATCCTACTGCTCGCGGCGATCCTGGTTGCCGGAGTTCTCCTCGGCCCGAAACTGTTTCGCTGGGCCTTGCTCGACGCCGTGTTCCCATGGAGCGAAGCGGCGAGTTGCGATGGCCCCGGCGCCTGCTGGCTCTTCATTCGCGAGCGGCTACCGCAATTCATCTACGGCTATTATCCCGCGCCCTCCCGGTGGCGGCTGAACGTCGGTTTCCTTCTGCTGTTCGCTTGGCTAGCCCTGCCGCTGCTTCCCCGCATCCGCCGGCGAGCGGCCGTGACCGTGACGGGTGCCGCGATCGGGATCGCTGCCGCCTTCATGCTGGCGGCCGGCGGTGTGTTGGGCCTGGCGCCTGTGGAAACCGATCAGTGGGGCGGCCTCTTCGTGACGGCGCTCCTATCGATTACCGCAATGATCGTGTCGCTGCCGGCCGGGATTATTCTGGCGCTGGGCCGCCAGGCCGCCAGCCCCCTCTGGCGCGGGTTGGCGAACATGACGGTCGAAGTCATCCGCGGCGTCCCGCTGCTCGCCATTCTCTTCATGGCCGTGGTGCTGCTGCCGCTCTTCGTTCCCGGTGGAGAGGGGATCGGCCTGTTCACGCGCGTGGTGGTCGGCCTGTGTCTCTACGCCTCGGCCTACATGGCCGAGGTAATCCGGGGTGCGTTGCGCACGATCCCGGCAGGGCAGGCCGAAGCGGCCCGTGCTCTCGGGCTCGGCTATTGGCGCTGCCTGAGCCTCGTCGTACTACCGCAGGCATTGCGCGCCGCTCTGCCCAACATCGTGAGCACCTTCATTCAGGTGCTGAAGGATTCGACGCTGGTGCTCGTGGTCGGCGTTTACGACCTGCTCGGCGTCGTGCAACTCACCGTTTCCGAACCGAAATGGAATAGCTACTCGGCAGAAGCCTATCTCTTCGCCGGCCTGTTCTTCTTTGCGATCTGCTTCGGCCTCTCAAGGGTGGCCGCCCGGATCGAACGGCATCTCGACTACAATCGGACATCATCGACGTGATTCACAGCTTCGCAACCCCATCCGGAATCGTCATCACGCGGGCCGAGGAAACGATCAGCGCGCCTGAGGGGCTCGACGCACTGATCGATACCCTCGGAGCGCGGCAGGGCCTGCTATTACGCTGCAATTTCGCGTTTCCAGGGCGCTACGGACCGCACTGGCTCGGGTTCGTCGACCCGCCGCTTCGGTTTTCCCTCCGCTCGTATCGCCTATCCTGCCGGGCACTGAACGAGCGCGGCACCGTTATCCTGCCGGCCCTCGCCGCCGCTTTGGCGCGTGGAGGCGTCGCCGATCTCGAAACGGGCCTGGATGCCGTCGAGGGCCGTCTCGTCAACGGCGAGACACTGTTCGAAGCCCTCCGAAGCCTTGTCGCCGGGTTGAGTTCGGACGACCCGCATCTTGGTCTCTTCGGCCCCTTCGGCTTCGACGTGGCGTTTCATACGCTGGGGCTGGAGAAACGTGCCCGGCAGCAGGCCGACCACGATGACATGGTCCTCTATCTGCCGGACCGTATCGTCGCCGCCGACCATCCCGAGACCGGCCAGGCCAAGATCATCACTTACGACTTCGCCCTGGGCGCTCGTTCGACGCAGGGGCTCCCGCGCACTGGAAGCGTCTCCACTTCTGCCGCGCCGATGCGGGTGGCCACCACGAGGCCAGAGCAACCCTATGCAGACATGGTGCGCAAAGCGGTCGAAGCCTGCCGCTCTGGCGAACTGTTCGAGGTGGTTCTCGCGCAAACTTTCAGGCGTGAGATGTCAGCGGGGCCCAATGCCCTTTTTCGACTGCTCGATCGCGTCAACCCCAGTCCCTATGAATTCCTGGCTAATCTTGGCACCGAAGCACTGGTCGGCGCCTCGCCGGAAATGTTTGTGCGCGTCGACGGCAGACGTGTCGAAAGCTGTCCGATTTCGGGAACGGTCCGACGGGGGGAAGATGCCGCAGCTGACGCCGAACAGGCGCTCGAACTCCTCAACTCGCCCAAGGCCGCCGCAGAGCTCACCATGTGCACGGATATCGACCGTGACGATAAGGCCGGCTTGTGCGAGATCGGCTCAATACGCCTTCTCAGTCGCCGCCAGATCGAAACTTATTCGCATCTGTTGCATACGGTCGACCACGTCGAAGGGCTTCTTCGTCCCGACCGTGATGCGATCGACGCATTTCGGGCGCATGTCTGGGCGGTGACGCTCACGGGTGCGCCTCGCCGCGAAGCGATCGCCTTCATCGATGCCAACGAAGACGTCCCGCGGCGCTGGTATGGAGGCGCCATCGGGCGGCTCGGCTTCGATGGTCGGCTGGACACCGGCATTGTCCTGCGCTCGATGCGGCTTGCCGATGGAGCGGCGGAAATAACCGTCGGTGCGACGATTCTGCATTCATCCGATCCGGCAGACGAGGAGCGCGAAACCGTAACGAAAGCCGCCGCGCTCCTGCGTACGCTGGACCTCGCATCGGAACAGGCTGCGCGGCCCGAGGCCGTTCCCGCGGCTCCGCACGCTGTCCAAGGAGACCGGGCCACGCGGATACCGGTCACCATTCTGGGCGGTGCGCCCTTCGCTCAGACCCTGGAAGCCCTGCTGGCATCGGCCGGAGCCGACGTTACCCTACAGCCCTTAGCCGCGGGATCGCGGAGACAATGCAGCGGCGGAGTCTATGTCGTCTCCCCCGACCTATCGGACGGGGCGCTCGATACCGCGCGCGAAGTTCTCGCGGAACTCCTCGCCGCCGGACGCCCGGTCCTGGCCCTCGGTCAGGGTATGGTTGCGCTGGCCCAACTGTTCGGCGCCAAGGCCGCATTGGCAAACACCCCACGCCACGGGGAACGTGAGTTGGCGCGACCTTTGGCCGACTCATGGCTGTTGTCGGGCACCGCAAAGCCGCTCGTCGTCGGCTGCTACCACCGCCACGTCATCACGTCGGGCCAAGCTCTAGCTCCCTTGCGGGAAATCGCTCGCAGCGATGCCGGCGAAGTGCTGGCGCTGGAGCACGGGACACTTCCCGTTGGCGGTTTGCTGTTCCGGCCGGAGTCACTTCTCACTCGGGATCCGAAGAAACTAGTTCATGCATTTCTTCAACGCGCTAGTCTAGTTGGGTAATTTTTAGTGACAGGAAAAACATGGCGTCGCGTGCGCGTAGCATTGGGCACAACCGCGCGAATGAGCGATCGCCCGAGATCTTCCAGCCCCTGCTGACCATATATGTGTTCTGAACTCGGGTTCAGCCCAGAGATTTCTCTTCACTCACGCAGCCACGTACAACACCTTCAACGTCCAGCGCCATCTCATTTCGGCGTCGTCACGTTAACTCCGGCATGGCGGCAAGCGGTGTAGGTGGGCGTGCATGACCCTGCCGGCCATCAGCTACAAGCGCCATCGGTTCCCACCGGCGATCATCGCCCATGCGGTGTGGCTGTATTTCCGCTTTCCCCTGAGCCTTCGCCTGGTGGAGGAGATGCTTCTGGAGCGCGGCATCGCCGTCTCCTACGAGACGGTGCGGCGCTGGGCCTTGAAGTTCGGGCGGGATTACGCCCA
>NZ_JBFTKP010000057.1:0-26557 GCF_056396005.1 Allobosea sp. 05T439
TGTTCTCCGACACGTAGTCGTCAAGATACTCGGGAAGCAGGACACCCTGCCGACGGTCTTCAGTCTCAACGAAGCGCTTCATCTAAGCTCCCGGAGCATCACCTCCAGGAATCCTAGCCGACTCGGCTCTTTTCACACAGCCTCGGTGGCAAGCGGACCCGCACTGGGATCGTGGCTCGCGGCTGCGCTCATCGTGATCTTCAGCCTGCCATTCCTGCTCTATCGCGCCATTACGGAGGATCGCATTCTCCAGGCCGAGCTTGCAGGCTATTCGGACTACGCCGCGCGGGTCCGATGGCGGCTCGTTCCGGGCATTTGGTGAGCGTGCTCCTCACCCGGCAGCTCAGCACTATCGGAACCGAGATGAGCCACGTCCTCTTCCCAGCCCCGGGCGCAGGCAGGGAAGCTGAAACCGATGATGATGAGCGGCATAGCCATGCACATTGTCCGGTATTTGGATTGCGATGATCGGGAACAGCGGGAACGGTCCGCTAATTGCGAGATGACCGCATTCCCGGCCGCTTTTTAACCTCAGGATCGGCCAACAGGCGTGCGTATTCATCGCTTTCCACCGGCACGAGCGCCACGCGCGCCTCGGCATCATGATGCAGACCGAAACCGTATTGCTTCACCAGTGGCGAGGCGCGCAAACAGGCTTGCGGCTTGTCGAATAGCCGCGCCGCAGCATCCGCTCCTTTGCGCGCTTGCTCGACCGCCCGCAGAAGTTCGTCTGAAGTCAGTTGATAGGGCCGCGCTGCCAGCATCTCGTACTGCATCCCAGCGACTGTGCCTGGCTTTGCCGGAGGCGCGCTCAGCAGGGCCGCGCAATCCGCCGCCACGGTGATCAGCGTGGTGCGGTAGTTGGTGGAATGGCTCATCAAAGCTCTCTGGGCAGGCGCAACGTCTGTGCAGACTGTTTCACAGTCACGCTTTCCCGTCATGGGGCAGATCGGCATAGCGCTGTCGTAGCTGCTTTGGTCCGCCTGTCGCCGTTCAGTCCCCTTTCGGCCATCCGCCCTCGACCTTCGGAACGTCTGCTAATGGGTAGCCTGCCACCACACCAGCCTCTCAGGAGGATGCGCAGAGAGGCGGCTCAGCAACCCGACCCTTACGATCATTCATCTCAGGCACGCATAGCGTTTAGTGATTTTCTGAACGAATAGTCTGGTGGGCCGCAATCGGTGGGGGCATAGGCGGCGACCCGTGCCTGCGCGGAATAGCCCGCGGAGGCAAAGCGGTGGCGCCGCGGATGACTCCGCTGCTCGTTTGGCGCGCTGGCGCCTTCAGGCGCGCGATCGCCGGAACGGCTGCTTCACTTGCGTGATGGAGGAAGAGGCCGAGCGGCGTGATGCGCCTGGCCACGGGATGCAGGAAGGGTCTCGCACCGGGCGTCCGCGGACGCAGCTGGTCAGGCGAGTCTGAGGATCGTGGTCTCGGCCAGAAGATAGGTTTCCCCGGAGGGGAAGCGGACCTCGACCTCCCCGGTTTCGAGCAACTCCCAGACTGCGAAACCGCCGGCCACGAGTTGGCCGATATGGCTCATGACAAGCGCCTTGTCCGGGTCGTCCTTCGCAAGCGCGACGAGCGCGCCAATCGCGTCCTCCGTCCCAGGGAGTCTGCGCCGGCTCGTCCTGGCGTTGAAACCGCCGCTCGAAAACATCGCGAAAACGTCCTCGTATCGGTCCCCGAGCGCGCCAGGCTGCAGCAACCTGACGGCTACAGATCGACCCGTCGAATGATCATCCAGTGGCTCACAAGGCTATCCCGGCATCACGCCGATCATGGCCGGCAACGGAAATCCAGGATCGCGCTACAACGCGCCGCGGAACGTCAGATTGATACGCATGCGCCCGACGGTTCCGTGAACGCCATCCTTCAGCTCGGGAACACCGTGATAGAACAGGCGAGATGGTCCGCCCCACACGGCGACATCGCCGTGCCGAAGCGCATATTTCTTCACCGGGTCGTTTCGCTTCAGGCCGCCGAACTGGAATGTCGCGGGCAAGCCGAGCGAGACCGAGACGATCGGATTGGCGAAATCGCGCTCGTTCCTGTCCTGATGAAGAGAAAGCCGGGCGCCTGGCTCGTAGCGATTGATCAGGCAGGCATCAGGTCGAAAATCAGGATAACCGGCGCGTGCGGCGGCCGTGATCGCGAGCTCGAGGAAGCAATCCGGCATGGGTGGCCACGGGCGCCCGGTCTCGGGATCGTTGCGATCATAGCGATAGCCGGTCCGGTCCGTGACCCATCCAGCCGCCCCGCAATTGGTCATGGCCACGGACATGACGAAGCCCCCGGGCGTGACCATGTGCCGGAAGGGGGCCTGTTCGGTGATATCAGCCAGGGCGCTGAGCAAGTCCGCCTCGAAGGGCAGCGCGGCGCCACGCAGCAGCATCGCGCCGTCGGCCATGATCTCGGTCGATGGTTCCTGCGTATCGAGCGTTTCAAACAAATCGAGCATGACGGGCCTATTTCAACGTGTTTCCGCGCTCGCGCGGCATTCGCCAGAGATACCAGGAGGCGACCGTGCGATGGGGCGCCCAGGCCTTCGAGATCTCGCGCAATGCCCTGGGCTTGGGCTGCTCATCAAGCGATTTCAGCGCGCGGTAGCCTTCGCGAACCCCGAAATCGTCTGCCGGAAGGATGTCCATACGCTCCAGCGAGTACATCAGCAGCATCTCGACCGTCCAACGGCCGACGCCCTTGATGGCAATCATGCGGGCGATGATATCTTCGTCGTCCATCTGGATTGCGATATCGCGCGCAGGGATCACGCCCGTCGTCGCCTTCCGCAATGGCCTTGATGGTTGCGATCTTGCTGGCGGAGAAGCCGCAGGCTCGCAGTGCATCGAATTCCGCCGCAATGAGATCCTCAGGGTTCGGAAAGGCCTGGCCATCAAAGAGCGCCTTGAGGCGGCCGATGATCGCGTCCCCGGCTTTGGCCGTCAGCTGCTGATAGGCGATGGCGCGCACCAGCGCTTCATAGGGCTCGCGGGCGGCCTTGGGATCGTGCCGGCATGGGCCAACCCGGGCAATTAGCCTGGCCCAGTCCTCGTCGAGCTTCGTCAGGAAGACGACCGAGTCATCGTAGCGCGCAAAGAAATTCATCGAGGACCAATCTTGTCAGGCATTCGGCGGGGCGGCCGCAGGCTTACGCCGTCCGGGCAGCCTCGCGATCGAGAAGGGTTCGCTTGCGCTCGACACCCCAGGCATAGCCCGAGAGCGCTCCGTCATTGCGCACGACACGATGGCAGGGGATCGCTACAGCCAGGGTGTTCGCTGCGCATGCGCCAGCCACGGCGCGCACCGAGTTCGGTGATCCGATGCGGCGAGCGATCTCTGAATAGGACACCCTCGCTCCGACCGGAATCTCCTGCAGGGCCCGCCAGACGCGACGCTGGAATGCGGTGCCGCGGACATCGAGCGGAAGATCGAGGCCGAGGCCGGGATTCTCGACGAACCCGACGACGCGAGAGATCAACGCCTCGTATTCGCGATCCGCACCGATCAGGCGGGCCCTGGGAAACCTGTCCTGAAGATCCCGGAGGAGTTCATCGGGATCGTCGCCGAGCAGGATCGAGGCGACGCCCTTCTTGCTCGACGCGACCAGAAGCGCCCCAAGCGACGTCTGCCCGATGGCGAACCTGATCTCCTCATTGGCTCCGCCGGCGCGAAATCGTGACGGGGTCATGCCGAGCATCCCGGTCGACTTCTCGTAGAAGCGGCCGCTTGAATTGAAGCCCGCGTCATAGATCGCCTCGGTCACGCTATGGCCGGCGCGGAGACCCTCGCGGACCTTCCTGGAGCGATCTGCCGCAGCATAATCCTTCGGGGTCAGGCCGGTCGTCGCCTTGAAGATGCGGTGGAAATAACCGGGACTGCGCCCAACCGCGAGGGAAAGAGCCTCCAGCGACGGTTCCTCCTCGCTATCCTCGATGATCCGACAAGCCTTGGCGACCAGGGTGGCGTTCCCGGCCTCTGACGACACTCCGTCGGGGTTGCAGCGCTTGCAGGGGCGAAAACCCGTCGCTCGCGCGCGCTCCAGCGTCTCGTGAAGCGTGACGTTATTCGGATTGGCCGTCCGCGATGGGCAAGACGGGCGGCAATACACTCCTGTCGTCGAGACGCTGTACCAGAGCTGCCCGTCAGCGGTCTTGTCGCGAGCGACGATGCGCGCCCAGCGCGGGTCGTCCGCGACCGTGAGGGGAAATGCGCTTTGCCTGGCGCTGTGCCTGGGCGTGAGCTTTGCGAAGATGGTCATTGTTGTCATCTCGGAACATCCTGGCCCGACCGTGCACCTGATCGACGTTCGCGACACTCCGATCCTTGCTTTCAAATCGGATGTCTCCCACCCGATTTCTGCAATGGATGCGCCGCGCCCATCCGCGAGCGCCAAGAAATCCGAGATCGCCAAGAAAACCGCGAGCGGGCCAGGCCCGGCACAAAGAGGCCCGCACAATCATGTGCAGGCCTCTCGGTGGTGGTGCCGATGACAGGCCGCGCCGCCCGCAGGCTCGGCACGATCGGGATCAGGCAGCCGTGACGAGGCCGAGCTGCGTCATGGCGGTGAGCCCGTCGTCCAGGCCGATCTCCTCGACGATCTTGCCGTCCACCACCTTCAGGACCGTCGTGCCGGTGAAATGCATCTTGCGGCCGGTGGCGGCGGGAAGGGCCTCATAGCCGACCAGGAAATCGTCGAAGGCCGCCCCCGTATGCGTGCCGCCGCCTTCCCACTGGCCGACGACATAGTCGCCCTCGGCGATCAGGTCGGCGGTGCCCCAGAAGTTGAGGTCCGGAAACGCCGCCCGGAAGTCGGTCATGAAGGCCTTGATGTCGGCGCGGCCGCGGCGAGGCTCGTGCAGCGAATACTTCAGGAGCATATCGGGCGCCGCGATCTCATCGATCACAGCAAGATTGACGTCCTTGCCCCAGAATTCGGTGAACCAACGGCCGACGACGGCCTTGTTGTCATCTGCTTTGCTCATAGGAAAACATCCTTCCATCAGCGTTCTTTCGGCCAGCGATGTCGTTCGTCGACCTGAGCAAAGGGATACGGGGGGCGGATCGGGACAAAACTCCGATTCATGACGTCGAATCCAAACAACGGAATGAGCCTCGTTCGAAGCCTTGCTGGCCGCGGCCATTGCGCGATGAGATCACGCCCCCGAACGGGGCTCGGTACGGCGAGTTGGTCGATCCGCAGTTCGTCTACAAGGACCAACGCATCGATCATGGCCAAGCCGAGGGGGAGGCGGGTCTTTGCCTCCCGGATCAAGGCGATGTCGCGGTGAGAGTCGCGCAAGCCACATCCCGCTTCATCGCCAGACCGCATCCGCTGTAGCGAGACTGGTTTGGCAGATCCGAGCGCTTTGACGGCGACCATTCGAGGTTGCAAGGGCGGCGCCGCAGCAATCATAAGGAACGATGTTCAACTTCTTCGATTCACTTGTTGATTCGACAGCATCGCCTCCGGGCGAGCCTCCCAGCGGACTGCGAACGTTCTATTGGCACTTCGTCCGCCAGGCGAAGGGCCTGTTCGCAGCGCTGTTCGTGGTCGGCTTTGTGCTCGCCGTCCTTGAGGCCGTGGTGCCTTATCTGATTGGGCGCCTCGTCTCGATCCTGTCATCGGTCCCACGCGAGCGCGTTTTCGACGCTGCCGGCCAGCTTCTTCTGGTCATGGCGGCGATCGTGCTCGTCGTCCGGCCGCTGGGCACGATCCTGTTTCGCCTGCTCGTGAACCACTCGATCGCCGTCTCTTTCACGACGCTGGTTCACTGGCAGAATTACTGGCACGTCGTGCGCCAGCCGCTTTCCTTCTTTCATGACGACTTCGCCGGGCGGTTGGCCAGCCGGGTCATGCAGACGGCCCGGCCGCTGCGAGAGAGTATCGTCTCCTTCGTGCGCGCGGTCTGGCAGATCCTGGTTTTCGGCGCGACCGCGATCGGTCTTCTCGGCACGCAGGACATTCGCCTCGCCGCGCCGATGTTGGTCTGGTTTCTGCTCTACGGTGCACTCCTCGCCTACACGTTGCCGAAGGTGCAGGTCCGGTCGCGCGAGACCTCGGAGACGCGCTCCGCCATCGCCGGCAAGGTCGTCGACACGTTCACCAACATCATGACGGTCAAGCTGTTCGGGCGCCGGACCGATGATGACACCTATGTGCGCGACGGCTTCCTGCGCTTCCAGGCCGCTTTCGCCCGCCAGCAACGGCTCAATACCGTCTATGTCTTCTGCCTGGTCTGCCTCAACGCGATCCTGCTGGTGACGACCGGCGGGATCGGCGTCTGGCTTTTCTCCGAGGGCCGGGTCGACGCGGGCACGTTGACGACCGCCCTTCTTCTGACAACCCAGATCATCGCCATGTCGGGTTGGGTGGCATTCGAAATTGCGGGCATTTTCKAGAATATCGGCATCGTGCAGGAAGGAATGAAGACGATCGCGCAGCCGCTGAGCCAGCTCGACAAGCCTGACGCGCGTCCGCTCGAGGCTCCCCATGGAGAGATCCGTTTCGAGGATCTGCATTTTCACTACATGAAGCCGCACCGCGTGGTGGAGGGGCTATCCTTGACCGTTGGCGCCGGCGAAAAGGTCGGTCTGGTCGGGCGCTCGGGCGCGGGCAAGTCCACGCTCGTCAATCTGCTGCTCCGCTTCTATGAGCCGCAATCGGGCCGAATTCTGATCGACGGCCAGGATATCGCCTGCGTCACCGAGGAGTCGCTGCGCGCACGGATCGCGCTGGTGGCTCAGGATTCGTCGCTGTTGCATCGCTCGATCGGCGAGAACATCCTTTACGCCCGCCAGGATGCCGATGAGTGKATGATGCGTGACGCGGCCCGGAAGGCGCAGGCGGACGGCTTCATCGAGACGCTGGTGGACGGCAAGGGGCGCCATGGATACGAGGCCTTCGTCGGCGAGCGCGGCGTCAAGCTCTCCGGCGGGCAGCGCCAGCGCATCGCGATCGCGCGGGTGATCCTGAAGGACGCCCCGATTCTCCTGCTTGACGAGGCGACGTCATCGCTCGACTCGCAGGTCGAGGCCGCGATCCAGGATGCGCTCGCGGATCTGATGCGCGGGAAGACCGTCATCGCGATCGCGCATCGCCTCTCGACGCTGCAACTCATGGACCGCCTTGTGGTCATGGATGGCGGGCGCATTGCCGAGCAGGGCTCCCATGCGGAATTGCTCGATCGCGGCGGGCTCTACGCCGACCTCTGGGCGCATCAATCGGGAGGCTTCATCGTGCCGCCACGCCCGCAGGGTTCTCGGACGCCGTAAGGTCGTCGAGCACACTCATTCGGCGGCTCTCGTCATCGAGGCAGCGAGGCCGATTGCGAGCTCAAGGCCGCCGATGATGCGCCCCCGTCGTTCCCACCGCGCTGGAACCGCAGCAGATCGCGAACCCGTCTGCCTCCCCGAAGGCATGGTTCAACCTCATCAATGTCGTGCCGGCATTGGCCGGCCGTGATATCCTGGATTATTCGATCGGACATCGCATCCGATCCGATGATCTCATCTTTTGTGCTTGCATCGGCTCTGCCCCGAAGACCGCAATCCACATTTCGGGCCGATGCTTCAGTGTTGCGCCACCAGTCCATCCTCGGCCTCTCGGGAGAGCACCATGGACGACACGCCCCACGCCGCATCGACCCTTGCGCCTCCCGCGGCAGCGCAGGAGCCTCCCCCGCATGTCACGCTGATCCAGATGGCGACGGCCGCCTGGGTCTCGCGTCTGGTCTACGCAGCCGCGAGGCTGGACCTCGCCGACCACCTGGCCACCGGCCCTCGCAGTGCCGAGGAGCTGGCCGGCCCGCTGCGGCTCCATGCGCCCTCGCTCCATCGCTTCATGCGCTGCCTCGCCAGCCTGGGCCTGCTTGCCGAGCAGGCCGGCCAGCGCTTTGCCCTGACGGCGCTGGGGGAGGCGCTGAAGACGGGCGCGCCCGGTTCGGCGCGGGCCACCATCCTCACCGCCGGCAGCCCCTGGTTCGCGGGGGCCTTCGACGACATCGCCTATTCCTTGCAGACCGGCAGGACCGCGTTCGAGAAGGCGCAGGGCGTGCCGGTCTTCGACTATCTCGGCCAGCATCCGGACGAGGCCTCGCTCTTCAGCGAGACGATGGTCGGCTTCCACGGCCGGGAGCCGCCCGCTGTCGCGGAGGCCTATGACTTTTCGGCCTTCGGCACCGTCGTCGACGTCGGCGGCGCCACCGGMAACCTGATCGCGGCGATCCTGGCGCGGCACGAGGGGCCGCGCGGCATCCTGTTCGACCGGCCCCATGTGGTGGCCGACGCGCCGGCCCTGCTGGCGGAACGGGGCGTGCAGGCGCGCGTGGCGATCGAGCCAGGCAACTTCTTCGAGACGGTTCCCGCCGGCGGCGACGCTTATGTGCTGTCCCACGTCATCCACGACTGGAGCGAGGAGCAGTGCCTCACCATCCTGCGCCATGTCCGCAAGGCCATGCAGCCCGACGGACGGCTGCTGCTGGTGGAGATGGTGCTGCCCGCCGGCGACACGCCCCATCCCGGCAAGGTGCTCGACATGGTGATGCTGGTGCTGCCCGGCGGCCAGGAGCGAACGGAGGAGGAATACCGCCAGCTCCTCGCCAAGGCCGGCTTCCGCCTGACGCGGGTGATCCCCACCAGCTCCGACGTGAGCATCGTCGAAGCGGTGCAGGGGGCGTAATCAGGGATGCGCTTGATTGGTGAGCGCCTTTGATCGTCATGGCTTCGGTCCGGCCTGTCCGGAAGACGGTGCGCTTCGAGAAACAGCCGATGGTTACGGCCGGTGTCACCCCACCGCGGCAGCGCGGCACGGAAAGCCTCGTCCGTCCGTAGCGCTTGGCGCTGCATCAGAATTGCGCCAGGTCCGGACGTTGGGGCCTTGCCAGGAAGCTGACGTCCGTGGCGCATCGTCACGCCTCGCGGCATCCCAACACGCGCTCGGCCCGTCGGCACGCAGTACGCTTCGTCAAACTCTACGCCAACTGAACCAGGCGGAGGGTGTTCTTGAGCTTCGCAGCGAAACTCTCGGAACGCTGTTCACAGACCTGCCGAATCCTGCCCGCGTGGCAGAGCCAAGCTGTGTGGCGCGCGGTCGATCAGGAGGGCTATATTCGGGATGAGATCGTCCAGATTCGGTCTCGAAGAAGAGGACGGCGCCGTTTGCCGCCGTCTCTTCAGGAAACCCCGAATTTCCCGCGTTCAACGTACACCGACCACGCATTGCGTCAGGACATCATGCTAAAAAATGCTCTGCTGAATCAACGCTATGCGGTATTTGTCCTTGCCATGCTCGCTCTTGCCGCCTCGCTTGCCGGGGGGCTCGCCTATAGCGGGTGGCTGCTTGTCCCGGCGGTGATTGCGGGCGCGCTGGTCCTTCTGGGCGTTCATGATATGCGCCAGCACAAGCATTCGATTCTGCGCAACTATCCAGTGATCGGGCATCTGCGCTTTCTGATGGAAAGCATCCGGCCGGAAATCCGGCAATACATCATCGAAAGCGACCATGACGAAGTTCCGTTCAGCCGGCAGGACCGCGCCCTGGTCTACCGGCGCGCCAAGGGCGACGAGGACAAGCTGCCTTTTGGCACCTCTGAGAACGTCTACGGTTCCGGCTATGCGTGGTTGACCCATTCGGCCGCGCCGACGGCCATTGTCGACACCGATTTTCGCGTCCGGATCGGCGGACCTGCCTGCAGGCATCCCTACGAGGCCAGCATCTACAACATCTCGGCCATGAGTTTCGGCTCGCTCTCTGCCAACGCCATTCTGGCGCTCAACACTGGCGCGAGGAAGGGCGGCTTCGCACATGACACCGGCGAAGGCAGCATCAGCCGCTATCATCGGCAAGGCGGCGGGGACCTGATTTTCCAAGTGGCGTCGGGCTATTTCGGCTGCCGCAACGAAGATGGCAGCTTCTCTCCCGAACGTTTTGCGGAACTGGCTGCTGATCCGCAGATCAAGATGATCGAAATCAAACTCAGCCAAGGCGCCAAACCGGGTCATGGCGGCATGCTGCCAGCTTCCAAGATCTCACCCGAGATCGCCGAGGCGCGAGGCATTGCGATGGGCGTAGACTGCATATCGCCTGTGGCCCACAGCACCTTTTCCACCCCGACGGGGCTGATGCAATTCGTCGGTGAACTGCGCGAGCTTTCCGGCGGCAAGCCGGTCGGCCTCAAGCTTTGCATCGGCCATCGCCGCGAATTCATGAGTATGGTCAAGGCCATGCTCAACACCGGCATCGTACCCGATTTCATTGTMGTGGACGGCGCGGAGGGTGGCACTGGCGCCGCTCCCGTCGAATTCGCCAACCGCGTCGGCATGCCGATGCTGGAAGGGCTGACCTTCGTCCACAACACGCTGCGGGGCGCCGGCATCCGCGATCAGGTCAGGATCGGGGCGGCTGGCAAGATCGTGTCAGCCTTCGACATCGCCCGCACGCTCGCGCTCGGGGCGGACTGGTGCAACGCGGCGCGCGGCTTCATGTTCGCAATCGGCTGCATCCAGGCCCAGTCTTGCCACACCAATCGCTGCCCAGTCGGTATCGCGACACAGGACCAGCGCCGCCAGAGCGCGATAGATGTCGGCGACAAAAGCGACCGCGTCGCGCGCTTTCATCGCAACACCATGCACGCGCTCGGCGAAATCGCGGGTGCGGCGGGCCTCAGCCATCCCAGCGACTTCATGCCCTATCACTTCATGTTCAGACAGAAGGACAACGAGTTCCTCGATGGCAACGAGGCCTTCCCCTATCTGCCGGAGGGATTTCTGCTGGGCGGAAACGAGTTTCCGGAGCTMGCCGATTGGTACAGCCGCTGGGATCGCGCCAGTTCCGACAGTTTTGCTCCGCCGGAGATTCCACATGGTCCGTTCCAAACGCGTCGGACCGCGAGGGCGATGGTGGGCGTCGCATAATCGCCACGACGTGCCGCTTGTGCGACCAGGGGATGACCAGCGACAAATGCTGCCAGACGCGACGTCTCGGAACCCGGCCGGTGGTCATTCCGTGCGGGGTCGGTCCGGACGCTGGGGGAGGCGCTGAAGACGGGCGCGCCCGGTTCGGCGCGGGCCACCATCCTTACCGCCGGCAGCCCCTGGTTCGCGGGGGCCTTCGACGACATCGCCTATTCCTTGCAGAGCGGCAGGACGGCGTTCGAGAAGGCGCAGGGCGTGCCGGTCTTCGACTATCTCGGCCGGCATCCGGACGAGGCCTCGCTGTTCAGCGAGACGATGATCGGGTTCCACGGCCGGGAGCCGCCCGTCGTCGCGGAGGCCTATGACTTTTCTTCGCGCCCGCTATGGTGATCACCGGCCTATCGGCCCGTTCCAGCAACTCGCAAGCGCAGCGCATCCTCAGCGTCGTCAGCCATTCATGCGGGCTCATGCCGGTCGCCAGTGAGAACGAGGTGCAGAGATGGAAGCGGCTGAGCTGGACCAGTCCGGCTCGTTCGTCGAGGCCACGCGCGTCATCCTCGGCCTCGCCGCGCCACAGCAAAGCGGCGTAGCGTGGATGATCCCGGGAAACGGTCCCCTTTTGGACGCCGATCACCAGGATTGGCGGAGACTCATTGCAGCCCGATTTTCTCCCCTGGGCCTACCCTGCCGCCCCAAGCCTCAAGCCGTAGCCGGAGCACGACGCTTACAAACCTGCGGGCGAATGGCTGTAAACTCGCCCTTAACCTCGATCGGTCAATTCGCTGGACTAGTAGTGAATTAGCGCAGGCTGCACCTGCTGCGGCGCAGGGAAGCAGATCTATGCGGCTGATCGTCGGCACAATCATCGTCCTTGTCTGCGTCTTCGGCGGCTATGCGGCGATGGGCGGCAAACTCCTCGTCCTTTGGCAGCCGTTCGAATTTGTTATCATCCTCGGTGCAGCGGTCGGTGCCTTCATCATCGGCAACACCGCGCCGGTGCTCAAGGCCGTGCCCGCCATGTTCGGCACGCTCATGAAGGGCTCCAAGTACAAGCCGGAAGCCTATGTCGAACTGCTGGCGATGCAGTATTCCTTGTACAAGCTTGCGAAGCAGAAGGGCCTGCTCGCGGTCGAGCAGCACATTGAAGATCCGAGCGAGTCGACGCTGTTCAACGCCTTCCCGACTTTTGCAGCGAACCATCATGCGGTCGAGTTCGTCTGCGACTACATGCGCATGTTGACGATGGGTGCCGACAACGTCCACGAGATGGACGCTCTCATGGACGAGGAACTGGAAACGCACCACCAGGAGCAGGAGCGCATCGTTGCGGCCATGCAGTCGATCGCCGACGGGACACCAGCGCTCGGCATCGTCGCCGCCGTTCTCGGCGTGATCAAGACGATGGGGTCGATCACCGAGCCGCCGGAGGTGCTGGGACATCTGATCGGCGGCGCGCTCGTAGGCACCTTCTTCGGCGTCTTCGTCGCCTACGGCTTCTTCGGGCCCATGGCGCAGTCGCTCAGGAGCATCTTCGAGGCGGAATCCAAGTACTACCTTTCACTCAAGGCGGGCCTCCTCGCCCATATCAGCGGCCAGCCGCCGGTGATGGCGGTAGAATTTGCTCGCAAGGCTCTGATGAGCGACGTCCGCCCGACCTTCAGCGAAGTGGAAGCGGCAACCGCCGATCTGCCCGCCAACATCTGACCCAATCTCCAGTAGGGACTCGATGGCCAAGCCCGCCCAGCCGATTATCATCAAGAAGGTCAAGAAGGCCGCTCATGCGCACCATGGCGGGGCCTGGAAGATCGCCTATGCGGACTTCGTGACCGCCATGATGGCGTTCTTTCTGCTGATGTGGCTGATCAGCATGACGACGCAGGAGCAGAAGATCGGCCTGGCGGAATACTTCACGCCGGGGGCTGTGAGTGCGAGCACCAGTGGCGCTGGCGGCGTCCTGATGGGTACCGCCCTGGACAAGTCGGGCAACAGGTCGTCGGCGCCCCGCGACGCGGCGAGGGGCATCACGGAGCAGGAGGACGGAGCGCGCCGGACCAGCTCGGGCCGCGCCAGCGACCGCGAAGTCAGCCGCCCGGCCGCCGGCGCGCAGGCCCAGCACAGCGCCGTAGCCAGCCTCCGGCAGGCGCTCCAGAACATGCCCGAAATAGCCGAGCTGTCGCGCAACATCGTGATCGAGCCGACCAAGGAGGGCTTGAACGTTTCCCTCGCGGACGAGCTCGGCCGGTCCATGTTCCCCGAGGGCTCGGTCGACCCCCACGAGCGCACCCGTCGCGTGCTGGTGGCGCTCGCGCCCACCCTGCGCGGACTGCCCAACCAACTGTCTGTCACGGGCCACACGGCCGCCGCGCGCCCGGGCTCGGTGCGGGCCGTCGATTCCTGGAGCCTCTCCGCCGGGCGCGCGCTCGCCGTGCGCGGGATCCTGTCGGGTGCCGGGCTCCCCAACGACCGCTTCGCTTCCGTGGTGGGACGCGCCGACACCGAGCCGGTCTTCCCCGACAATCCCTACATCGCGCCGAACCAACGGGTGACGATCACGCTGCTCAGTGCGGAGCCGCCGCTGCCCCCGAACGTCTTTCGCTGACGACAAGGCGCCTCGGCCGCCTGAGAGTCCGGTTGAGATTGAGCTCAGTCGCTGACACGACGTAAGAGGCTGACAATTGCGACGTGGATTGGCACATAACCGAGACGCCCTTGGCTGACGTTGTGGACGTCAGCTAAGGGCCTCCTTTGCCTATTGCCGAGCGCGCCAGCCAGACTGCCCGAAAGTAAACTCCCTGGATGCCGGCAAAGGGCCAGCCCAGGCCTGCCCAGCGACCTGCCAGCCCGACCCCCACCGAAGTCGCAGGCGCCTGGTCCATTTGCGGCATTGCGCTGACGCGGACGCGTCGCTTCAGGCACTGTCCGAAGCTCGGGGAGAGGCTCGGCCATCTCCGAGCCCCAATCTTAAGGATAAAATTAACGAGTTGTTTACTCTTTCCCGAGGCGTGCGACGCTCGTCAGGGTCGATTCAAAGTCCGGGCTCACATGCTTCATCTTCTCCGCGTCCTCACCCTCGCGCTCGTGCTGGGCACGCCGGTGCTCGCATCGGCGGCCCCCGAATATCGACCGGCCGAGATCTCGTTTGCCGAGACGCTGAAGCTCGCCGAGGCCGGTCAGCTGAAGAGCGTCCGGCTCCTCGATGATCGCCAGGCGCGGGTGACGACGATGGATGGCCGCACGGCCGTCATTCGGACGCCGGTGTCTCAGGCCTGGGCGATAGATCTGGCAAAGAGCGGCACGGACGTGGAATTCGGCAGTCCCGAGGTCAGTGCGCTCAGCCTGTCATTGGGGATTTTCGGGCTGGTGGCGCAAGTCCTGGTGCTGGCCCTGATCGTTGGAATGGCCGTCTGGTTGCTCCGCACTGTCCGCAGCAAGTCGAAGATCGGTGAGTTCATCAAACCTGGCGACCCGAAATCGTTCACCCGGTTCGATCACGTCGCGGGAGCTGACGAGGGCAAGCAGGCTCTCCGGGACATCGTGGCTTATCTGAAGGACCCGTCGAAGTTCGAAGCCGTTGGTGCTCGGGCAAGGAGCGGGGTTCTGCTCGAAGGTGATCCAGGTAACGGCAAGACTCTGCTGGCCAAGGCGGTGGMGGGCGAGGCTGGCGTTCCCTTTCTTTCGGTCTCCGGCTCTGCTTTCCAGGAGATGTTTGCCGGTGTGGGCGCCGCACGCGTGCGCTCGATCTTCAAACAGCTGCGCAAACGCGCTCCCTGCATTCTCTTCATCGACGAGATCGACTCGGTGGGAAAGCGGCGCTCCGATGGCTCGAGCTCGGTGGAAAACGATTCCGCCAACACGCTCAACGAGCTGCTGACCCAGCTTGACGGGCTCGGGTCCTCCGCGGGCATCGTCATCATTGGCGCGACCAACCGCATTGATGTCCTTGACCCGGCGCTGGTGAGGGCCGGGCGCTTTGATCTGCACATCACTGTGCCGGCACCCGACCAGATGGCCCGTGAGCGGATCCTTTTGGTTTCGGCGCGCGACGTCGAGATCGCCGCAGACGTCGATTTCGCGACGGTCGCACGCGGAACACCCGGTTTCTCGGGAGCCGATCTGGCGACCCTGGTGAATGAGGCTGCATTGCGTGCCGGCAAGCGCGGCGACCATCAGGTCAGGATGGCGGATTTCGAGGACGCGCGTGACGCCAAACTGCTCGGCGGCGACCAGCGCCACGGCCTGATGATCGATCCGGGCGAGATGGAAACGATCATCGTGCATGAAGCAGGGCACGCATTGGCCAACGTCCTGCAGCCGGAATGCGACCCGATCCACAAAGGCACCGTGGCTCCCCGCGGACGCTCGCTTGGGCATATCGCCATGCTGCCGCTGAAGGACCGTGTGCTGCTCCGCAAGTCGAAGCTGAAGGCCGAACTGATCGTCACGATGGCGGGCCGGGCTGCCGAGGAAATCAAGTTTGGCGATGACGCCATCACGAGCGGGGCTGCCGCGGACATCCACGAGGCGACCAAGATAGCCCGTGATATGATCACCCGCTTTGGCATGGGCTCGACGATGGCCAGCCGTGTCGACGGCGGCAGCGCGTTTTCGGCCCGACCGATCTCGGAGAATTCAAAGCAGCGCGTCGATGACGAAGTCGAAGAACTGCTGCGCGAATGCTACGCGGCGGCTCTCACGCTGCTGCGCGCCCATGAGCCTGCCCTGGATGCACTCTCCGCGCGTTTCCGGGAGCAGGACACGCTCTCCGGCGACGAGATCAGACAGATCGTCAAAGACACCATCGAGATGGCCAGTTTGAGCACAAGCCAGGCTGCCTGAAGCATCGGCCCGAAAAGTGGATTGCGGTTTTCGGGGCAAAGCATGCAATCACAGATGATCCAGCATGGTCGTCGCGCCGCGCGCCCTGATTGCGCGCGGCCCGGGAAATCCCGTTCGTCCCGACTGCCGACTGCCGGTTGCCCTGGTTGCGAACACCCAATCTTTGCCGTCCGGCCAGGATCGGAAAGCGGATACTCAGTTCCGTCACAGATCGATGACGACATCGCCCAGAGGCTGGGAACAGCAGATCAGCACATTGACGCCGGCTGGTGGATCGATCGGCTCGGGCCGGTAGGCCACTTTCCCAGCCACAAGCCCGGTTTCACAGGAGTGGCAGACCCCCGTTCGGCAAGACCACCGCGTGGGGATGTCGCAGGCTTCGGCAAGCTCCAGAAGGCTCTGAAACGCCGGCCCCCAAGGGACGCTCAAGCCGCTCCGGGCGAACGAAACCATCGGCCCCGCAGCGGAAGGCCCAGGAGGCAGGTGCGGCGGCAAGTGCGGCGGCCGCTGCGGCGAGGCGACGATTCCCGGGTTATTCGACGGACCTGCGCCGAACCGCTCAGTATGGATACGGTCTTCAGCGATGCCCCAGGCTGCAAGGCCTGCGGTCAGGTTGCTCATGAAGGCCGACGGCCCGCAGATAAAGAAGTCGGCATTGCGCGGGACGTCCAGATCCCGAAGCACCCCGATGTCCAAACGTCCATAAGCATCGAAATCCACGCCCGGCCGGTCCTCGGGATCGGGCGCGCTGTAGCGTATGTGGCGGTGGCCGTGGGCCAGGGCTTCGAGCAGGGTTCGGGTCTCCTGAGCAAAAGGGTGCTCACGGCCGCGGCGGGCCCCGTGCAGCCACCAGACGTCCCGTGGCGATGCTTCGGCCGCCAATGCGTGGAGCATCGACAGGACGGGAGTCGCCCCCACCCCCGCACTTAGGAGGACAACGGGGCTATCGTCCAACCGAAGCGTGAAGTTGCCTCGTGGCGCGCTCACGTCCAGCACGTCGCCAATCTGCACCGCTTCGTCGATATAGGTGCCCGCCACGCCGTGCGGTTCCCGCTTTACGCTGACGCGATAGTTGCGGTCGCTGGGTTCGCCCGACAAGGAGTAGCTGCGCATCAGCGCCGGCGCGACCGGGGCCGGCCTCAGGCGCAGCACGACAAACTGACCGGGAAGAGCAGCCGTCAGGGGCTGTTCATCTACGGGCTCAAGCGCCAGAGAGATCACGCCGCCGCTCTCGCGAATCTTGCGCGACACCCGCAGCGGGCGGAAACCCGCCCATGCTGGCGGCGGCCCGGACACCGGAGCGAGCCCGGCATTTCCCGTCGTCGCGCTGCTGCTCTGCTCTTGCGCGAGCAGCGCCTGGAAGGATGCGCGCCAGCCTGCGCTCAGTGCGGGGATGCGCAGCGCCCGCTCGATCAGGCTGCTGGGGTGACCGGGCCTATAGAGCAGCGCATCGATCTCGGCGACGGTGATCCGCTCGGCGCCGATTCCGACCTGGACGATCTCATCGCCCGCTTCGACCTGGCCTTCCTCCAGAACACGCAGATAGAAACCGGGCCTGCCACGCGCCACTAGCAGCGCGGCCAATTGCGGCTCGTTCATGCGAAGACCGACCCGGTAGCAAGTGACGCGCGGCTGCGTCACTTCGAACAGGGCGCTGCCGATCCTGTAACGGTCGCCAATGCAGACCTCACCATCCGGCAAGCCATCGACCGTGAAATTTTCTCCGAACTGTCCATAGGAGAAGTCGTCCCGGCCCAGCTCAGCTTGCCAAAAGCGATAGGAGTCCAATTGGTAGACCAAAACAGCCCGGTGCTCGCCGCCGTGCCCGGCAAGGTCTCCTTGCCCATCCCCATCGATGTTGAGCCGACGTACCGCGCGCGGGCCCTGAACCGGACTTTTCCAAACGGCGGTGTGGACGGTCTTGCCCTGCCACGGAATGTCGCGTGGCAGGCCCACATTGACCGAAAGCAAGCGAGCCATCACTAAGCCGCCGCCCTGGTGGAAGCCGCGATCGATACGCCTCCGGAGAGCAGGCCGACTACGGACATTGGTAGACGATCTGGCCGTAGGAGTTCACGACCTGCTGGCAGCCTGGKGCGTAATAATAGGCCCCAGCCGCCGCGGCTCCGGCGGCCCCGTAGGCGGCGCTCCTGCGGGTGGTCCGGCGGGCCACGCCGGCGTAACTCATCGGCGTCAACGGTCGCCCGACCCTCGCCTCCGCCTGACTGGTGAACGCGGCCGATGGAACGGAGATGTCTCCGCTCCAGAGCAGGGCAGCGCCGCCGGCCAGCACTGCGAGCGCGGCGCGGGACATGAATTTCAAGGCTGACTTGTTCATTTCTGACCTCCGGGAACGACGCCGGCTGGAATTTCGTCAATGTCTTTGAGCAAGGTGATCGCAACGCCGCTGGCGCCTTCCGGCGGCTTGAAAGCGAACGCATCCGGTGCCGGGCTGACGCCGGTCTTCCAATCCCTGAGCCGCAGCGTGTACTGGGGCGCGGCACCAACGGCCTTGCTCGTGATGACGTATTTGCACGGCAGCGGCCGGTCACCGACCTCGACCCAGAGCTGCCAGTCGGTGTCCAGATTGCGGAAGGCGAGATGTTCGCATTCGACGCCCCCGACGATGCCGCGGCCGAGATGCTTGGCCTCCAGCACCCCKGCCATCAGCGCGTCGTAGGGCTTCGACAGAAGAAGGTCCGCCCCTGGAATTTCGAGCAGGGTTTCGTTTCGGAGCTTGTCGACCACGGTGTCGAAGGAACCGACGGCGGGAACCTGTGCGAACCGGTTGCCGCCGCGGTCAAAGACCGTCACGTTTGAACCGTCTGAGATCAGTTCGACATCGGCATAGCCGCCGGTCCGGCTGATGCGAAATTTGTTCGGGCGGCTCATGGTGACCTCACCCGAGGCGCTGAACTGGATCTTCTCAACGGCAGGCGTCACCACCTCGACGTCGGCATCGAACTTCACGGACAGGTTCTCCTGGCGGCTGAGATAGTCCGCCATCCCCTTCACGATGCTCCGGGCGTCGTCCTCCGCCGAGGCGACAGGCGCCGCAACACCTGTCACGGCCATCGCGGCGAGAAGGCCGAGCGCGGACCTCAAAAGCGCGGCGCGCGGATGCAAACGGATCCTTCGGTTCATTGCGTGATCCTCCCTGGCTTTCCTCGGGAGCGAACCAGCGGAGACCAGGCCTGCTTCGTCCCATTGGATCAACAGCCCCGCAGGGGCACTTTAATCCTTCGCGAACACCATGAACACCGGGCTTGACCGATGACAGTCTCCTCGGCGTTCAGGCTGCTGTCGCCGACGAGCTTCCGGCTCGAAGGTCAGGCCCGTTGCTCCAGGGCTCCTCGCGCGTGAATTCGAAATGGCATCGGCCTGAATGGCGCGAGTTGCCGGGCGGCTGCCATGCGAGCACAACGACCGAGAGGGGCGGGGAGCTGACATTCGCCGGACCACGTCGGCCGTTCGCGCGGCGACGTGCTGCGCCATCGCGTGCGCACCCGGTAAGGTCTGGAACCACAACGCCTGTTGGCCGGCCTGGCGCAACCGGCGTCGCGCACAGGCCGAGGCCGCTGGCGGCCTGCGGGATCTGCTTAGGCACATCAGCGCGATCGTCACGACGCTCGGCAGCGTATGCTTGTCTTCGGATCACTGTCATCCAGAATGCCAATGCGATTGCTGACGGAGAGACAAATGTACAAACACATTCTCATCGCAACAGACGGCTCCGAACTTGCTCGCAAGGGACTTGAACATGGCCTGGCCCTCGCCAAGCCGCTCGGGGCGAAAGTCACCGTTCTGACCGTGTCGGAGCCCCTGAGCCCGGACATGGCACGCGCAGCCCGACTTAGCGGCGTCGGTGATCCCATCGGGGGCTACGACCACCAGATTGATGCGCTGATGAAGGAACGATTTGCGTCCATCGAACAACACGCGTCCAAACACGGCGTTACGGTGGATCTGGAGCACGAAATTGATGATTCGCCTGCCGAGGCAATYGTCCGATCGGCCAAGCTCAATGGCTGTGATCTTATCGTCATGTCCTCTCATGGCCGGCGTGGTGTGCAGAAGGTCTTGCTCGGCAGTCAGACATCAGAGGTTCTGGCGAGGACGACAATCCCTGTTCTGGTGATCCGGTAGTCGCTGATCTCTTCCGGCTTGTGACGCTTCTTCGGTATGGCGGTCCTCCTGTCTGACACAAGACATCCTTCAGGGGGGACCAACTCAGCGGGGGTGGAGCACGCGACGCGTGGCACGATCTGTCCGGTGCGGGGCTCCGAGCCAGTCCTCGCGGCACCGTCGTCCCGCGGAGGAGGGAGCGTCCCCTGCGATGACGCCCGCATCTCGTTGCGGAAGCTTCGCTGGCTATGTCAGCCGCGGCATTCCTCGAGGTCGAGATCGAGTTTGCTGCCCTGCAGGAACGCCTCCGGCCAGGCCGAGGTTCACACTGTCCCCTTCCAAGAGCCAACACTGGTGGGATGGCCACATGAGTTTATGGTCGCTGCCCGTGTACGGCTGCCTCGGGCTGCCGAAGCGGACGTGACGCAAAAGCCCGCCGGATCGCTCCGGCGGGTTTGCTGTCAGGCTCCGAGCGCGATCGCTCGTCCCCATCGACAGGGCAGGGCGTCAGCCCCGGCGGACGTTCCAGAACAGCGGGGAGGACGCCGTCAGGATGTCCTGGGGTGCCCGTTCACCGATCCACGAGCGAAAGGACGACTTCGATCTCCTCGTCGAACATTCCGCCGGTGGGAGAAAAGCCGAGCTTTTCATAGAATGCCTGCGGGCTGCCCGGCCCAAGGCCAAAGCTCGTGTAAAGTTCTCTGATACCCCGCGATCGGAGGCGCGCAGCGATCTTGGAGATTGCCTGCTTTCCAAAGCCGCGGTTCTGAAAAGGCCTGGCGATCATGAAACGCCACAAGTAAGGGCCAGGGCAGTCGATCCCATCGTCCCAATCCGATCCTTCGTGCACCATCACGAAACCGATCAAGACATCACCCGCATAAACTCCACGGAACCAAGCCGATTCCGAACAGAATCCTTCTGCAATCGACGACCCGTTGTCCGCGACAAAATCCCTCTGTTCTTCGGGCAGGGTCTCGCTCAGTTCACAAATTTCAGAGACATTTGCAGACGTGACCCGTCGAAACGTCACCTCCGCATCACTTGGGGGGATTGTCATATTCGAATTTCCTACACTGTCGATAGTAATCGTAGTAATTTCGGCTCGCTATCAAATGTCTAAATCGAAATCAAGAGAATATGATCACGAACTACGTCCTGTTTTTGGCTCCTTTGGTGTTTTTGTATTAACGCCCTCTAGGGAAGGTTGAGTTGTTAATCTGTCTCTTCGAGGAGCTGTTTCGCGCGTGCGGCATTGGGCTTGGTGATTGGCAGATTGCGATCGAGCCCGAAGATATTCGGCGTCACCAGCTGTCCGACGGGTTTGCCGAAGCCTTCCATGGCGATCTCGGCGCGCCCGATTGGTGATGGAGGAACCGGGCCAGTTCGTGTGAAAAATGCTCCAGCCGCCGCGCTCAACCGGTTCCCTGGAGGTGCGGCGCTGGACGACGGTGTCCAAGTCCAAGGTCTGCACGTCGACATCCGCGCCGAGCGGCCGGATCCTGAATGCGCAGCTCGACTTGCGGTCCGTCGATCATTGGGCAACCATGCCAACGCGACGCCCTCAGAGACCGGAACATGCCCCCGGACAGGCCCTTCCTGGTCAGACACGCGGACCTGATCTTCGCGCTCAAGACCTTCGGCGCCGCCATACTCGCCTTCGTCATCGCGCTGTGGATCGATCTCCCGCGCCCATCCTGGGCCATGGCCACCGTCTACATCACCTCGCAGCCCCTCGCCGGAGGGACGAGCGCGAAGGCGATCTACCGCCTGCTCGGGACTGTGATCGGCGCTGTCGCCGCCATGGCCATGGTGCCGAGCCTCGTCAACGTACCGGAACTGCTGTGTCTGGCGATCGCGTTATGGGTCGGCCTCTGCCTTTGCCTTGCGCTGCTGGACGGGACGGCACGCAGTTACGCTTTCCTTCTGTCGGGCTATACGGCTGCGATCATCGCCTTTCCGTCCGTCTCGGATCCCGGCAGCATCTTCGACACCGCGATCGCGCGCGTTCAGGAAATCTCGCTGGGCATCATCTGCGCTGCGGTCATCTCCGGGACGGTATTCCCGCAGAGCAGCGGCACGGTCATCTCCGAGCGGCTCGATTACTGGCTCGCGACCGCGGCCAAGCTGTCGCGGGAGGCCCTCGCCGGCAGCGGGGTCGGCCAGGAGCAGCATTTGCAGCGGCTCCTGAGGGAAGCAGTCGAGATCGAAGCCATGGAGAGCCACCTCGATCATGACCGGCTGACCGACATCGAGGCCGCGCGTGGATTGCGCATTCTCCGGCGGCACATGCTGATGCTCGTGCCGATCCTTGCCTCGATCAACGACCGGATCGCGGCACTCGGTCCCCGGTTGCGCGACGATGAACCCGATCTCGCCCGGCTCTTCGAGCGCCTGTCTGCATGGATCGCCGACGACGGCTCCGTCACGCAACCGACGCTCGAACTGTCGTTGGAGATCGAGGCCCGTCGCCTTGGGCTCTCCACCGACTCGAGCTGGGACCAGGTCCTGATCGTCAGTCTGCTGATCCGCCTGCTGGAACTCGCCGATCTCTTGCAGGACTGCCGCTTGCTCCGCTCCGCGATCGACGAAGGCCGGGATCCCTCCCGTGTCACCCTTCGGTTCGATCCGGAGGCAGGGGCCGAGGTCGCCCGGCATCGCGATCCCATGCTCGCCATCTGGTCGGCAGCCGCCACGGCCATAGCAATCCTGCTTTGCTGCGCATTCTGGATCGGCACCGGTTGGCACGATGGCGCCTCCGCCCCGATGATGGCTGCGGTGGCATGCTCGATCTTCGCCTCCCGGGACGACCCGGCGATCGGCATGCGCAGTTTCGGGGGATGGGCGGTCGTCGCCATCATCGTCGCCGGAATTTACCTGTTCGCGTTGCTCCCGCGGATCTCGGACATTGAGGTGGTCGTCGTGGCCCTGGCGCCGACGCTCGTCTTGTTCGGTTATCTGATCGCGCGGCCCTCGACGACGGCGATAGGCACCGCGCTCGCCGTCAACTTCGCGACGATGCTGGCGCTGCAATCCACCTATCAGGCGGACTTCGCGGCGTTCGTCAATTCGGCGATCGCCTTCGTGTTGGGCATATCCGCCGCCATTGCGGTGATGCGGACGCTGCGCTCGATCCGCACGGAATGGATCGTGGCTCGCCTCCTGCGGAAGGGCTGGGTCGCGCTCGCCCTGGMGGCGGAACATCGCGGTAAGCGCGACCGGGCCAATTTCGTCGGCGCCATGCTCGCCCGCCTCGACCAGCTCGTGCAGCGGCTCGCCGCCATTCCTGAAATCGAGCGACGCGACGTCGAGAACCTCGGCCAATTGCGGGTCGGTCTCAACATCATCGACCTGCGCCGCGCGCGTCATCAGCTCTCGGAGAACACCGTCCGGGCGATCGACGGCTTGCTCGACAGGCTGGCCGCCACGTTCCGCGCCTATCCGGGAGGGGCGATGCCCGAGAGCCTGCTCGCCGATATCGACACCACATTGACCGCAGTCGTCGACGATCCCGGTGCCGGGGCCAAGGAAGACGCCCTGATCGGGCTTGTCGGCATCAGGCGCGGATTGTTCCCGCAAGCACCGCCCTATATGCCTCAGTCCCCGGTGATCGCGATGCAACTCGCATGAGAACGGACCTCGACATCTTCGGCGTCTATGTTCCCTCGCTGCTGCTGGGGTTCGTGATCGCGTATGTCCTGTCGGCGCTGCTCTCGCGGTTGTTCCGCCGGATCGGCCTCTATCAACACGTCTGGCATCGGGCGTTGTTCGATCTGGCCGTCTTCGCCTGCCTCCTTGGCATGGTCGTCTTTCTCTCTTCGGGGATTCTGGCGTGAAAGACCTGCTTGCGTCATACGGCCGCTACGCGATCACGGGCATCGCCGTACTCGCTGCCATCGTGGTCGGACACTGGCTCTGGGGCTACTACATGGACGCCCCCTGGACGCGGGATGGTCGTGTCCGAGCCGATATCGTGGTGGTGGCGCCCGACGTATCGGGTTTCGTGACCGAGGTTCTCGTCCGCGACAACCAGCCGGTCAAACGCGGCGACCCGCTGTTTCGGATCGACCGCGCGCGGTTCGAGCTGGCGCGGCAACAGGCCGAAGCCGTTGTCGCCGGCCGGAAGGCGTCGCTGGAACAGGCGAACCTCGACTTCGACCGCTATCACACGTTGAGCGCCGACGCTGTGTCCCGGCAGCGGCAGGAGGAGGTGCGGGCGACACAGCTCGTGGCCAAGGCGGCCCATGAACAGGCCGTGGCCGATCTCGGTGTCGCCCAGCTCAATCTCGACCGCAGCGAGGTACGCGCCTCCGTCAACGGCGTCATCACCAATATGGACCTGCGTCCGGGCAGTTTCGTCAGCACCGGCAAGGGCGTCATGGCGCTGGTCGATACCGATACGTTGCGCGTAGAGGGCTATTTCGAGGAGACGAGGCTCTCGCGCATCCATGTCGGCGATCCGGCTTCGATCCTCCTGATGGGCGACGGCACCCGCCTGACCGGTCGCGTCGAAAGCATCGCGGCCGGCATCTACGATCGCGACCGCGGGGCGGGCAGCAATCTGCTCGCCGACGTCAATCCGACCTTCAACTGGGTGCGGCTGGCGCAGCGCGTGCCGGTGCGCATTGCACTCGACGAAGTCCCACCCGGCACGCTTCTCGTGTCGGGCCGAACCGCCACGGTCGAAATCCGCTCCGCGAGGTAGCTACCGTTTGATGCGGCATCGACGGGCCAGGACCGCGATGCTTCGGATGGTGCTCGTCTCACTGCCGCTGAGGCGGAGATGGGCGCCTATGTCTCGGCGGCGGCGCACCCGGCCGACGTGGCGTGGGTGGCCCTTGCATGAATTCCGCGGCCATCCCGTCGAGACCCCGCGCGGTMCTCGGCAGTAGAGAAGAGCCGCATCGTGCCGGAAGGCGTGCGCGGCGATCGGAGCATCGCCGAGCACTGTCGGCGCGAGACATGCTCTGCGAGCGAACCCGAGGTTCGTCTCGCCGCGTGTTGGTCCGCCAATGTGATCAAGCGCATTTAAGCCAGAAGCGGGAAGGGCGATAACTCTCGGTATCGGATTATCGGAAGGACCAGACCGATGGCCTTCAGGACCGCGTTCGCGCATCAGGACAACACGCGAGACGTCAGTGTCTCGATCATGTCTCTCATCCCTGCCTTTGTTGCCGTCGGCTCGCTTGTCGGTGACATGTCTCTCATGGCTCCGGGCATGCTTCACATGTTGCCGAGTGGTTGCTTGGCCTCATTCTGCGGTATTTCTACTTCTCTGTTCCTTGCGTCTCGTGACATGGATTTAGATTGTATCTCGAGGTGTTTTAGTTTCGAGGTCGGTTATTTTATGAAGCCAATCCGAAGACTGCGGACCATCTGTTCGACTGGAGTTTTTTGCGCTCGGAACGTTGGGGTCCATCGGGATGAGCCTGGGCATCAGCTCCTGAGGTTTCAGCTTCGCCCCGGTGGCGGCGACAACCCGCGCGCTTTACCGGCCGTCATTGTCATGGTTTCCCGCACCCAGAAATGAGGCGAAATCCGATGCTGCTGCGTGGAATCGCCGTTTTCACATCCTTTCCCCTAGCTCTGGCGGCTGCCGAATTCGGATCAACCGAAAACGGCTCCAAGTGGGTCCCTCGGCTTGGCGACGTGGTTCCTCGTTCGATCCGGGTCGTGGGCCTCGACGGCGAGGCTCGATCCTTGCCTTTTGGCATGGTGATCGTCGATGGGCGAATTGTCGTACTGGTGAAGGCAGGCACGAGGGAGATTGTCGACATCACATCGGATGAGCCAGTCGGTGCGCCTCCGCTCCCAAGGAACCCTTCAGCGCCGCTCCGGCCACGCGGCGAGCGGTTTCAATAGGACACGGGCCTCGGCGCACATTCCCAGGAACATGATCGCCGCTAGCCGCGGGGGGCAACTTTCCGTGTGTGCGGGGCAAGACAGCCAAGTGCGAGCGTGCGCCGATAGCGGGCGGGAAGCACCGCAGCGGCGATTTCGTTCGGTCAGTCGGTTTTCACTCGAAACCTCTGGCGAAAAACCCCGTAGACACCAGTTTGGGAGAGCCCTGGCGCTACGGGGTCTCCTGCACCCGGCAGTGTCACCCAGGGGAGGGGTGCCGGGGAGCCTTGGATTAGTGCCGGCCTATCCGCTACCCCCACCTCCTGCCGCCGAAGATTGTCATGGCAAGGTCGTGCAATGCCGCATGGTGCTGACGATAGGCAGCCTGGTCAAGCGCTGCGCTGGACATCGTCCAGCAGCTTTTGCCCGGAGATGGAGACGCTGACGGCGCAATGGCTGGCCAGCACCGACGAGGCCCAGGCGCACGGTGCCCCAGTCCATCGTCTGCACGTCGACATTCAGGCCGAGCCGCTCGGCGCCATKAGCGGGCTCTGGCTTCCGGCCCGAAAGCAGAGCTGAAGCCAGCGACGGTGACACGTCCGAAACGACCCATTCCCGGCGTTTGGAGCGTCCGCTCTTGGGTCGGTCGACTCGCGAGAGGCCAAGCTCGCGGACTTGGCGCGGAAGTTTTACCCAATCAGGATTTCGTGGCGGCGAGGTCGCCCCCGATGACAAGGAGGGGTTGAGCTCGGGCTTTCACGGCTCGGACGAGTTCGCAGCCGGATTCCGGCTCAAGTGAAAGCAGCCCTGAAATGCAAAATGCCCGCCGTGAGGCGGGCAT
>NZ_JBFTKP010000058.1:0-26081 GCF_056396005.1 Allobosea sp. 05T439
GCTCTGCCAGCAGGGCTCGACCGCAAGGCGTCAAACGGGCATTCTGATGGACGTTCATCCGGGCACCTCCGGCGCAGGCGTTGGAGCTTCGCAACCCCAGCCTCTCAGCACCGGCCCGGATGAACAACCTTCATAGCTTCGACACCTAGATCTCCTGCCGCCGGGGGCGGCAGGATGGGTGGCTGGGCAAGATGAAGAACGCGATTCGGGCACTATGTGTCGTGCCGGCGCTGATCGGCGCGGGCATATTGGTGCTGCCGCGCGGATGGAATGGCCTGCAGTTGCAGGTGGCGGCCAGTGACCCCGTCGCCCTGTCGGACCTGCGCCTGCAGGGCGTGCTTGCGTCCGGGCGCATCGCAGACGAGATCGATGCCGCGATTGCCGCTGGCGACACCGACCTTGCCGGCAGCTTTGTCGATCTGGCCGCCGAGCATCGCCTCGTTGTCACGGAGGATCAGCGCGAGCGCCTCGCGCGCTTGAAGGACGAGGCGTCGACGCGCGCACTCAGGGATTTCGGCTCCGGTTTCCTGTCGGGCGAACGCGCGAGCAATGCCGGCTTCGCCGGCGCGGTGGTCAGCGACGTTGTCGGCGTCGGCGACCTGCGGGACCTCGCCGGTGAAGGCCAGAAGCTGCTCCGCGGCGAGGCAACAGATCATGTCGTCCTGGTACTGGCCGCTGGCGGGCTCGCTCTGAGCGTTGCGACATGGGCGAGCCTCGGCAGCGGCCTGCCGGCACGCGGTGGTCTCAGCGTCGTCAAGGCAACGGCGAAGGCAGGCATGCTGTCGCCAAAGCTGACGGCCAATCTCACGCGCATGGCCGCGGGAGCCGTCGATCGTCCGGCTCTGACAGCCAGTCTCTCCGCTGCTGCGCGCTTCGACCTGGCAGCAGCCCGCGCATCCTCGGCTGCGATCGTGCGGCCGGCGGCAATGACGCGCCTGGCAACGCTTGGGCAGGATGCCGGCGCAGTCTATGCCCGGACCGGCCAGGCCGGTCTGCGCCAGGTTCTCGCGGTTGCAGACGAGGCCGGCGATATTGGGCGCGCGGCACGGCTGAGCGCCGCCAAGGGGTCCACCACCCGTGCGGTCCTGAAGGTGCTCGGACGTTCGGCGCTGGTGCTGGGCGCGCTCAGTCTCACGACCATGAGCTGGATCTTCGCCCTGATCGGCTATGCGGTGGCGCTGGCCATGCTCGCGCAGAGATTTGGCTGGTGGCTCGGGCGCCTCGGTTCAGCCCGGCGAAAGCCGGCTATCTGAGAGCAGGGCCGATCATCGTTCCGACGCCTGTGAACCTGCTGCGGAGACGACGCGACCAATGAGGGCCAGCGGACGCTGATCCTCATTCGGGAGCATGTCATGAACCGGACACTTCGTTTCACTGGTCTGTTCTTGGCCTCTCTCACCATCTCGACGGTCGCAATGTCGCAGCAGAACGGCAGCGGGCATGGCGGCGACGATGGCGGTCGGAGCGGCAAGGGCGCAGCAGGCGGAAGCGCTCGGTCCGTGTTTCAGCTGCTGCGCGAATTCCCTGGGGGGAAGGCACGCCTCACCCGCGCAGTCGCGCTCCGTGGCGGGGGCGCCAACCGGATCGATCATGTCTGCAGCGAGCCGCCTCCGTCACGGCGCCTGCCGTCGCGTTCCAACAGACCTGCCTTGGGGTAGCGAGGTCTTCCTCTATCGCGGGCGCGGCGACCAGATCATGCGCGCCCTTGCGAAAGTGGACAGGCCCGATCAGACCGCGATTCCGTGCAGATCGTAGGCGTCGGCCCGCTCGATCTTCACCGTCACGATCTCGCCGGCCCGGAGCGGCCGGCGGCTCGCAACATAGACATTGCCGTCGATCTCGGGCGCATCCCATTTGGAGCGGCCCTTGGCGACCGTCGGGCCCGCCTCGTCGATGATCACCTGAATGCGCTTGCCGACCCGGCTCTTGACGATCCGGGTACTGATTTCGGCCTGCGCCTTCATGAAACGATGCCAGCGCGCTTCCTTCTCGTCCTCCGGGATCAGCGGCAGGCCGAGATCATTGGCAGGCGCACCCTTGACCGGCTCGTATTTGAAGCAGCCGACGCGCTCGAGCTTTGCTTCCCTCAGCCAGTCGAGCAGGAACTGGACATCCTCTTCCGTCTCGCCGGGGAAGCCGACGATGAAGGTTGAGCGGATGGCGAGATCGGGACAGATCTCGCGCCATTTGCGCAGGCGGTCGAGCGTGCGGTCCTGATGAGCCGGGCGCTTCATCGCCTTGAGAACGCTGGGAGATGCGTGCTGAAAGGGAATATCGAGATAGGGCAGAATCAGCCCTTCCTGCATCAGCGGGATGACCTCGTCGACATGCGGATAGGGATAGACATAGTGCATCCGCACCCAGACCCCCATCTGGCCGAGTTCCCGCGCCAGCTCGAAGAAGCGCGTGCGGACCTCGCGATCCTTCCAGAGCGAGGGGGCGTATTTGACATCGAGGCCATAGGCACTGGTGTCCTGGGAGATGACCAGCAGTTCCTTGACGCCAGCCTTGACCAGTTTCTCGGCCTCGCGCAGCACATCGCCGATCGGTCGCGAGACCAGGTCCCCGCGCAGCTTCGGGATAATGCAGAAGCTGCAGCGATTGTTGCAACCCTCTGAAATCTTGAGATAGGCGTAGTGCCTCGGCGTGAGCTTGATGCCCTGGTCCGGCACTAGGTCGACAAAAGGATCGTGCCTGGGCGGCACCGCCTGATGCACGGCCGAGACGACGCTCTCATAGGCCTGGGGACCGGTGATCGCCAGCACGTTCGGGAAGGCGTCGCGGATCTGCTCGGGCTCGGCGCCCATGCAGCCGGTGACGATGACCTTGCCGTTCTCGGCCATGGCTGAGCCGATCGCCTCCAGCGACTCCGCCTTGGCGCTGTCGAGGAAGCCGCAGGTATTGACGATGACGAGGTCAGCGCCCGCATGGCTCTTGCTGAGCTCATAGCCTTCCGAGCGCAGCGAGGTGATGATGCGTTCGGAATCGACGAGGGCCTTGGGACAGCCCAGGGAGACGAAAGAAATCTTCGGCGCGACGGCGTTCATCGGCGACAAGCTCGGACACTGGATCAGGAAGGGGCGCGGCGGGGCCGGCGCATATGGCGCTTCCTTTGACGTGTTTTTAGAGGTTTTGCAAATTGCAGCCGAGATCGCAGGCAAAGCCGCCGGATTCCCTATCCCTTGCAATGTTCATTCAATCGAGCCCCGGGACGATGCCGGCGGGCGAGGCAGCCGTTGCGTCGTCGCGGATGGAGATCACGATGAACAGGGCCCGCACCAGCATCGCCAGGGGCGTCGCGACCATGCTGGCGCTTTCAGGTGCCGCCGCTTCGGCACAGGCGCATCCAAAGGCCGGCTTGGCGCCGCCATTGCCCGCCAGTGCGCCGCGCGTGCGGCCGGTCCAGGACGAAGGAGCGCCCCATTCGCCCTGCAGGGATGGGCGCTTCAGCTTCGGCCGACCGGTCGATTGCGAGGCGGAACTGCGACGCTGGCACGCAGGCCGCGCGCCCTCCGACCCCTGCACGGACGGGCGCTACAGTTCAGGCGAGGCGTATGACTGCCATGCGGAGTACCAGCCCTGGAGGTGGCGGGAACGGGCGAAGGACAACGGCTTCTGGAAATAGCTGCGTGCTCAGGCGGCCAGGCCTGGCTGGGGGAAGACCATCCTGAGACAGGCACCGCCCGATGCTGAATCGAGCGCGAGCACCTCGCCTCCGTGACGATGCATGATCTCGCGAACAAGGTTGAGACCGAGGCCCGAGCCGCGGCTTTGCGCATGAAGCCTTTGAAAGGGCTCGAAGACACGTTCGCGTTGCTCGCGCGGAATGCCGCATCCGTCGTCCTGGATGTCGATGATCGCGGAGTGACCGACGCGGACGGCAATCGTTCCAGCCCGGCCGCCATGCTCGATCGCGTTCTGGACCAGATTGGTCAGGGCCCGCTCGACCGATAGCGGATCTCCAATGACCGTGACCGGATCTCCCTCGGGCTTGAACTCCATCTGATAGCCGGCGGCGAAGGCCAGGGGCGCAAGGTCGACCACGACCCGCTTCGCAATCGCGTTGAGGTCCATGGGCGTGAACGTGTCCGTCTGCTGATCGAGCCGCTCAAGGTCAAGAAGCTGCTCCATCATGGTCGCCAGCCGCGCAACATCCTGGAGGAGGCGCGTCTTCTCTTCGCCCGCCGGCAGGGATGCCAGCCTCGTATTGAGAATGGCGACGGGCGTCCGCAGTTCATGCGCGGCGGCCGCCAGGAAGCGCTTGTGTTGCTCGTAGCCCCTGTCGAGACGTCCAAGGGCGGCATTCACCGCCGTGACTAGCGGCGTGATCTCGACCGGCACGTCATCGAGGGGCAAACGAACACCCCGCCGGTCGATCTCGATGCGCCCGGCCTGCGCCGCTGCCCGGCCCAATCCGGCCAAGGCTCCTCGGACCACCAGCGGAGTGACGAGCAGGGCCGCGACCGCCATCACGGCGAGAACGGGCAGAACCTCCTTGAGGAACACGAGGCTCATCCCCAGGGCCACAAGATAGAGCGATGCCCGGGTCTCGGTGCCCGTCACGACCTGGACCTCGCCAGCTGCGCTGTTCACCCATCTGACCCGTGCCGTGGCGCGGGGAGGATCGCCGATATTCCAGCCCAGCCGGGCCTGGCCGATATGGTCGAGGCTGTCGCCGAGCTGGCTGAAATCCGCAGGAACGGCTCCTTCGGACACGCGGTGGCCCGTGCGGTCCCGGATGACGAACCAGAGATTTGGATTAGAAGCCCGCATCCGGGTCAATTGGCGCGTTGGCCGCAGCACCAGCTTGCCAGTCGGCCCGCGCGCCACCGCGCCTCGCAGGGTCTCAATGGTGCTCTCGACCGATGAGAAGTCGAACAACGCCCCTGTGGCGAACAAGCCAGCGACGATCAGCATGATGGCGGCAGCCTGGAACGCCATGAGCCGCCCGATCAGCCGGCGCTTGAGGGAATACCCGCCATCCATCGTCAGGCGGTTTCGCGGATGAGGTAACCGACTCCGCGAATCCCATCGATCGTCGCGCCGGCATCAGCTTCCGCAAGCTTGCGGCGCAGGCGAGAGACATGGGTATCGAGCGCGTTGGACTGGATCTCGTCATCCAGACCGAACACGGCCTCCATCAGGAAGGTTCGCAAGACCATTCGCCCCATCCGGCGCATCAGGGCTTCCAGCACCAGCAATTCGCGCCGCGGCATGGCGAGCATCTGGCCTGCCACACGGGTCTCGCGGTGCACGAAATCGAAGGAAAGGCGACCGATCCGCACCGTATCGGAGCGCATGCCGGCAGGCCGGCGCAGGAGTGCGCGCAGGCGCGCCAGAAGTTCCTCGAAGGCGAAAGGCTTGCCGAGATAGTCATCGGCTCCATGGTCAAGACCCGCGACCCGGTCGTTCAAGTCCCCACGCGCCGTCAGCATGAGGACCGGCACCGTGTCGCCCTTTGCCCGCAGCCTTCGGACCAGGTCCAGGCCGTCGCCATCGGGCAACTGGCGGTCAAGCAGCACTGCATCATAGATGCCGCAGCTTTCGCTCAGCATTGCCTCTGCATCCGCTCTGGTTGGCAGATGGTCCACGACCATGTCCTGACGGGTCAGCGCAGTGCGCAGCGCTGAAGCCATTGCCGGCTCATCCTCGACCAACAAGATGCGCAAGGCGGAATCTCCCGCTCCTCGGGGGTAACCGCCTATCGAGTGCGGATTGCGCCAACCTTGCATGGAAGCTCGGTCCCGACCTCGCCGGCGAGAGCTCATTCCGGCCTCATCGAGTCCGGCACGCCCCTGCGCCTCCGCATGACAGGCTGGCTCAACCCCGTCGTGGCATCGATGCCGACGGCGCCGCGAAACAGAGCGGTGCACTCATGGAAGCTCCGGGCCCGCTCAACCATTGCGGTGGCCGCCACTGGGATGGACTGCACATGTCATCGAGAATGCTACCCGGCGCCGGGCGAAGCCTCCGCGTTGCGCCTGAAGACGCCTTGGGACGGAGGACCGGCATGCTGGCCTCCGACAACTGGTCTTTCTTCCGCGCCTGGATCGGTGCGCCGTTGCGTGTCGCTTCGGTGACGCCGTCGGGCACCGCCCTGGCGGATCTGATGACACAGGAGGTCACGCCGGAAACCGGGCCTGTCATTGAACTTGGACCTGGAACCGGCGCATTTACCCAGGCGCTCATCAGGCGAGGCGTGCCCGAGCACAACCTGACCCTCGTCGAGTTCGGGCCCGATTTTGCGCGGCTGCTCGAAATGCGCTTTCCCGAGGCCCGTGTGCGCTGGATGGACGCTTCACGCCTTCGCGAAGTCGCTCTTTACGAAGCAGGAGGGGTTGGCGCCGTGATCAGCGGCCTTCCCGTGCTTTCGATGCCGCCACGAAAGGTCATCGCCATTCTCAGGGGCGCGTTTGGCTATTTGCGGCCGGGCGGCGCCTTCTATCAGGTCACCTATACGACGCGCTGCCCCATCCCGAAGCCAATCCTGGATCGCCTCGGCCTTCGCGCAACACGGATCGGCTCGACATTGCGCAACATCCCGCCGGCGGCAGTTTACCGGATTGCCCGGCATCGCCCCTCGCGGTCGAGTCTGGTCTGAAAAGGTCGAACGACAGCTGGATTCAGGCAGGGCGCGAGCGGAGGCGCGCGTTAACGCGCGCCTCCGCTCTGCGTCATCAGGCCGCCTGACTATCCCTCGTTGCAACCGGGCGTTCGAGATCCTGCGTCCAGTCGGTCATCGAGCCGTCATAGAGCGACACCTCGTCGTTCCCCAGAAGTTCGGAAAGCACGAACCAGTTCAGCGCTGCAGTGTGGCCGGTGTTGCAATAGGAAATCGCAGGTCCGTTCGGCACGCTGGAAAACAGGGCCGACAGGTCGCCTGCAGGTTTCAGGCGACCGGTCGAGAGATCGAAGGCCTCTGCGTAGTCACGCGAAATCGCGCCTGGAATATGCCCGGCGCGCGTCGCTTCCGCAGCCTTCTCGCGGCCCTCGAAATAGCTCGCCGAACGGGCGTCGACCAGGGTCGCGAGCCTGCTCTTCGAGGCGACGAGGGCGGCATCGGCAGTGCTGCGCAGCCGCTGCTGCACGACGACGGGATAAGGCTCGGCCGGTTTTGGCGCGGATGGACCGGCTTCGATCGGTCGCGACGGGTCGGCGCTCCACGCCCGGAATCCGCCATCGAGAATGGCCTGCTGGCCATGGCCGATCAGCTTCAAGGTCCAGTAGACCCGCGCAGCTGCGGCGAAGTCGGTCGCGCTGACGCCTGCCGGTACGATGACGACATCGTCATGCGGCTTGATGCCGAGGCTGCCGACCAGCCCGGCCAGATGATCGAGCGGCGGCAGCATGCCCGGTGCATTGCCGACCTTGGCGCGCCAGCCGTCGGCGACGTAATTGGTGTGCACGGCGCCTGGGATATGTCCCGCCTCATAGGCCGCCTTTCCGCCACCATCGACCGATGAGCGGATGTCGAGAACGACGAGGTTGCTGTCGGCCAGGCGCCGGGCCAGGGCCTCAGGCGTGGTCAGTCCGGAGAAGGTATCGCTCATTCCGCCGCCACCTGCTGCAGTTCATCGACAACTTCGAGCGCGTAGCTCATCTCGGCCGTCGCCCCGAGCATGATCGAGGCGGAGCAGTATTTTTCCTTCGACAATGTGACGGCGCGCTCGACCTTGGCTTGCGCCAGCCCGCGGCCGGTCACGCGATAGGAGAGATGGATCTTGGTGAAGACCTTCGGGTCTTCAGTCGCGCGCTCGGCCTCGACTTCGACCTCGCACCCCGTGACGGCTTCGCGGCCCTTCTTGAGGATCGAGACGACATCGAAGCCGGTGCAGCCCGCGAGACCGATCAGCAGCATCTCCATCGGCCGGATGCCGATATTGCGCCCGCCATATTCCGGAGCGCCATCCATGATGATGGCGTGGCCGCTGCCGGCCTCACCCATGAAGGCCATGCCCTCGACCCAGCTTGCCCGTGCTTTCATCGTCGTGTCCTCTCAAAGCCTGACTCGGCGAAAGACTTAAACGGTCGGCGGCGATGAGGCGAGGGTGGTGTCACGCCGCGGCAAACAGGCTGCCATGGGTGATCCGCAAGCGCACCCGTTCGCCGATGGCCGGTGCGACCTGGCTTGCGAGATCGACATCGATCCGCCGGATCAAGCCTTCAACGGCAATCTCGGCGCGCCGCAGCGGCCCGTTGCGGCGCAAATCCTCGACCACGCCGGGGAGGGCGAGCGGGGTATCGTCAACGATGCGCATATGCTGCGGCCGGACATAGAGCGAGGCGGCCCCGCCCTGGTTCTGCTGCAGGCCGCCAAGGACCGGCCGATTGCCGAAGAAGGCCTGCCCGCCGACGACCTCGACAGGGAGCTTGTTCGCCTCGCCCAGGAATTCGCAGACGAAGGGCGTCGCTGGATGGTCATAGACGTCATCGGGCGAACCGACCTGCTCCAGCCGCCCGTCGTTCAGGATCGCGACGCGGTCGGCCAGCTCGAGGGCCTCTTCCTGGTCATGGGTGACGAAGAGGGTGGTGTGGCCGGTGCGCCTGTGAAGGTCGCGCAGCCAGCCGCGCAAATCCTTGCGGACCTTGGCATCGAGCGCTCCAAAGGGTTCGTCGAGCAGCAGCACGCGCGGCTCGATGGCGAGCGCGCGGGCAAGGGCGACGCGCTGGCGCTGGCCACCGGATAGTTGCGTCGGGAAGCGCCGCTCAAGCCCGCCGAGCTGGACGAGTTCGAGCAGTTCGCTGACGCGCCTGGAGATTTCGCTCGCGCTCGGCCTCTCGCTCCGCGGCCGGGCCTTGAGGCCGAAGGCAATGTTGGACGCGACATCCATATGCCTGAACAGCGCGTAGTGCTGGAAGACAAAGCCGATCCGCCGCTCGCGCAGGCTGAGTCGGCGCGTATCGGTTTCGTCGAACAGCACGCGGCCATCATCGGCCTGTTCGAGCCCTGCGATCAGCCGCAGCAGCGTGGTCTTGCCCGAGCCCGATGGGCCGAGCAGCGCGACGAGTTCGCCGGGCTGCACGTCGAGCGAAACGCCGCGGAGGGCGGCAAAATTCGAGAAGCTCTTCTGGACGCTCTCGATGGTTACGGCAACGGACATTGATAGCCTCCGTCAATGGCGCGACTTGGCGGAGATCGCATCCGCGAAGTGCCATTCGAGATAGGTCTTGAGGGCGAGCGTCACCAGTGCAAGCCCGGCCAGCAACGAGGCGACGGCAAAGGCAGCGACGCTGTTGTATTCATTGTAGAGAATCTCGACATGCAGCGGCATCGTCGTGGTCAGCCCCCTGATCCGGCCGGACACGACCGTGACGGCGCCGAACTCGCCCATGGCGCGTGCGTTGCAGAGCAGCACGCCATAGAACAGGCTCCACTTCACATTCGGCAGCGTGATGGTGAGGAAGGTGCGCCAGGGCGAGGCGCCCAGCGTCAGGGCCGCCTCTTCGTCGCTCGAGCCGAGCGCCTGCATGTGCGGAATCAACTCGCGCGCAACGAAGGGGAACGTGACGAAGATCGTCGCCAGCACCAGCCCGGGCAGCGCGAAGATGATCTCGATATCATGGGCCTTGAGCCAGGGCCCGAGAAAGCCCTGCGCGCCGAAGAGCAGAACATAGACCAGGCCCGAGATCACCGGAGAGACCGAGAAGGGCAGGTCGATGAAGCTGATCAGCAGGCTCTTTCCCCGGAACTCGAACTTGGCGATGGCCCAGGCGGCGGCGACGCCGACGACTAGATTGAAGGGCACCGCGATGGCGGCGACCAGCAGGGTCAGGCGAACGGCGCTCAGGGCATCCGGCTCCGTAATGCTCTCCAGGAAGAGCCCATATCCCTTCGCAAAGGCTTCGATGAAGACCGCGATCAGCGGCAGGAAGAGGAACAGCAGCAGAAAGCCCAGTGCCAGGCTCAACAGCAGGGCGCGGATCCAGAAGCCGTCGCGCAGCGCGCGGTCGGTCTTGTAGATGGCGGCCGGCAGCGGCGTGTCAGACATGACCCAGTCTCCCGCGGCTCCAGGACTGGATTCCATTGATCGCCAGGATCAGCGCGAAGGAGACGATCAACATGATCGTCGCGACGACGGAAGCCCCCGCATAGTCGAACTGTTCCAGCCGGATCACGATCAGGAGCGGGGCGATCTCGGAGAACATCGGCACGTTGCCCGCGATGAAGATCACCGAGCCGTATTCGCCGACGGCACGGGCGAAGGCGAGGACGAAGCCGGTCAGCAACGCTGGCACGATACCGGGAAGGATGACCCTGAAAATGGTGCGCAACCGGCTGGCGCCAAGCAGTGCGGCGGCCTCCTCGATATCCGCATCGGCTTCCTCCAGCACTGGCTGCACGGTCCGCACCACGAAGGGCAGGCCGATGAAGACGAGCGCCACCATGACGCCGAGCGGGGTATAGGCGACCTTGATGTTGTAGGGAGCCAGCAGGGCACCGATCCAGCCGTTCGGCGCGTAGATCGAGGCGAGGGCGATGCCTGCGACAGCGGTCGGCAGCGCGAAGGGCAGGTCGACCGCGGCATCGAGCAGCCGCCGGCCGGGGAAGCGGTAGCGCACCAGAACCCAGGCGATGATCAGCCCGAAGATGGCGTTGAGGATCGCGGAAAACAGGGCAGCGCCAAAGGACAGCTTCAAGGCAGCCTGGGTGCGGGCCGAGGTGATGATCGCCCAGATATCAGCGGGGCCAGCGCTTGCCGCCTTGAGGAAGAGTGCCGCGAGCGGGATGAGCACGATCAGCGACAAGGCGCTGATCGTGATGCCGAGCGACAACCCGAAACCGGGAAGGATGCTAGGCTGCCGCCAGGAGCTGGCCGTTACCGCCACGCGGTCACCGCGCCGGCTTGTAAAGCTGATCGAAGGTCCCGCCATCGGCGAAATGATCCTTCTGTGCCTTGGTCCAGCCACCGAAAACGGTGTCGATGGTGATCAGCTCAAGCTTGGGGAAACGCGCGAGGTCCTCAGCTGCCGCGGCCTCCGTATTGCGCGGCCGGTAGAAGTTCTTCGCGATGATGGCCTGTGCAGCCGGCGTATAGAGGAATTCGAGATAGGCCTGGGCTGCGGCACGCGTTCCCTTGGCATCGACATTGCCGTCGACGATCGTCACCGGCGGCTCTGCCAGGATCGAAAGCGAGGGCACGACGATGTCGAACTTGTCGGCGCCGAATTCCTGCAGCACGAGGAAGGCCTCGTTTTCCCATGACAGGAAGACGTCACCCTGGCCGCGCTGGGCGAAGGTCGTGGTCGAGCCGCGCGCGCCCGTGTCGAGCACCGGCACGTTCTTCAGCACGGCGGCGATATAGTCCCGCACCTTCGCCTCGTCCTTGCCATAGGCCTTCTCGGCCCAGGCCCAGGCCGCGAGATAGTTCCAGCGTGCGCCACCCGAAGTCTTGGGATTCGGGGTGATGACGCTGATGCCAGGCTTGGCGAGGTCGCCCCAGTCCTTGACGGCCTTGGGGTTGCCCTTGCGGGTCAGGAACACGATCGTCGAGGTGTAGGGAGAGGAGTTCTGCGGCAAGCGCTTTTGCCAGTCGAGCGGGATCTTCTTCGAGCGCTCGGCAACGGCGTCGATGTCGCCCGCCAGCGCCAATGTCAGCACGTCGGCATTGAGCCCGTCGATCACCGTGCGGGCCTGGGCGCCCGAACCACCATGCGACTGGCGGATCGTCAGCTTCTGCCCCGTCTTCTTCTGCCACTCGGCGGTGAAGGCGGTGTTGATGGCGCGGTAGAGTTCGCGGGTCGGATCATAGGAGACGTTGAGCAACTCGCTCTGGGCGCGAGCGCCGCTGACGATACCGAAGCAGATGGAAAAGGCGCCGACGATCAGGGCTGCCTGGATTATCCGGCGAATGCGCTCTTGCGTCATGTCAGTGCTCCGTCGAAATCAATGCCGTCAGCTCATATGAGCGGGCAACCGTTCTGAATAACAAACAAAGCGTACTGAATTGGCGGTATTTCCTCAACCTACCGGTGCAGGTAGCCCCTTCCAAACTTTGCCCCGTCCGGAGAAAACGTCTCTCCTTTCAAGGCGTTCCAAGGCAGATGCGGCAATCGCGTCGTTCAGGCGGGGCCGGACACAAACCCGCATATCGGGCGTCCGCCGATTCGATCGGCCGGTCAGGCGCTGCGCAGAGTCTGCAGATCGAGCGCCTCGGCTGCAACACCTTCGAGCGCGCGTCCGATCAGCACAAGCAGCGGCCCTTTGGGCGGCAGCTCGCCAAGCCGCTCCGGCAGGGTGGCGATCGTTGCGCGCAAACGCGCTTCGCCGGGCTGCGTCGCGGCGACCACTGCGATCGCCGGCGTCTCGGGGGCGAGACCAGCGGCAATCGCCTGCTCGCGGAAGGCGGCCAGGGTGTTCCGCGCCATATAGATCACGGTCGTCGCATGAGGATCGGCAAGAGCTCGCCAGTCGAGATCCTCGGGCAGCGTCCCCGTGCGGGCATGGCCGGTCACGAACTGCAACCGCCTGGCATGGTCGCGATGGGTCAGGGAGAGGCCGAGTGATGCCGCCGCCCCCTGAGCCGCCGAGATGCCGGGCACCATGACGACGGGAATACCGGCCCGGGCGCAGGCTTCGATCTCCTCGCCGGCGCGGCCGAAAATGCCGGGATCGCCGCCCTTCAGCCGCACGACATGCTTGCCGTGGCTCGCGAGCGAAACGATCAGCGCGTTGATGTCGTCCTGCTTGACGGAGGGACCATAGCCGGTCTTGCCGACCAGCATGCGCTTGGCCTCGCGGCGGGCGAATTCCAGCACGCCCGCGGAGACGAGGTCGTCATAGAGGATGATGTCGGCGCTCTGCAGCGCGCGGATCGCCTTCAGGGTCAGCAATTCCGGATCGCCGGGGCCAGCGCCGACGAGCGTGACCCTGCCGATGCCCTGATGGCCGCTCTCGAGACGGTCGAGTGCGGCAAAGAGCTCCGCTTCGTCGTGGGATTGCGGCGCGCGTTCCGGTTCTGCCATGGCGCGGCGGGTGAATTTCTCCCAGAAGGCACGACGCAGCGCGAAGGGCAGGTCGCGGGCCTGAACTGCAGGCCGCCACTCCTTGGCGGCCTGCGCCCAGTCCTTGAGACCGGCGGGAAGGAGGGCTTCGATCTTGGTACGGATGGTCTGGCCAAAAACGGGCGAAGCGCCGTCGGTCGAGATCGCGACGACCAGCGGGGACCGATTCACGACCGACCCGAAGGCGAAGTCGCAGAATTCCGGCTTGTCGACGACGTTGACCGGCACGCCGGCCTGCCGTGCGGCGGACGCGAAGGCGTGTGCCTCCTCGTCCTCTTCGATCTCGCCGATGGCCAGCGCCGCGCCATCGAAGTCGCCCGGCTGCCAGTGGCGGCTGTACAGGGTGATCCCGGCGGCAGCCGGGTCAGCGACGAGACTGTCGAACAGCTCCGTCTCCACCCCGGCAAGAATGAGGAGATCGGCTCCAGACGCCGCGAGCAACTCGGCCTTCCAGAGCGCACCTTCGCCCGTACCCGCCAGCAAGACCTTGCGCCCGTCCAGCTTGTGGAACAGCGGCAACGTCGCCAGCCGCTCGATGCGGCGCGCAGTCGTCGGTTCGGGCGCTCTTTGCGTCATCGCGTGGTTTCTGCCGCCTTCAGGTCGACCGGCCGATCCGGTGCGCCAGCCGGCGGCATCAACAACCAGAATCCGGCAAGCGCAAGGATGATAAGCCGAAAGCAAATATCGAACCAGCGTTCATAGGGGCGAGGCGGAATCGCGCGCAACAGGTCGCCGTCCATGCAGTCCTCCCTCAAATCCTCACCCTCGCGGGCGCGCTGGCAGCCTGCCTCGCTCTGCGAGAACCTGGCCATGAATCAACCTGCTGCAGCGCGGGCCGCGCGCCGCTGGTCGAGAATGTTGCGGCTGTCGCCGTAGCCGCGCTGATAGCCATGGCTGATCCGGCTGGCCGCGCTCAGCCATTGCTCGACCGGCTGGCGCGCCGCACTGGTCTCCGGCAGTTCGATCTCGTCGAAGCCGCATGAGAGCGCATAGGCGAACTGGTCGGCGATCAAGGGGCCGCTGGCGCGCAGGGTTCCGGTGAAGCCGTGGTTGCGAATGAGCTTGGCCAGGCTGAAGCCGCGCCCGTCCGAGAAGGCCGGGAAGGCAACGCTCACCAGCGAGAGCTGCCGGAGGACAAGCTTGAGTTCGGCGATCCGAATATGATTGGGCACGCTCACGCCGATGCGCTGGTCACGGGCTTTCTGCCGCAGCGCGTCCGGCAAAGCCTCCCAGTCGACGAGGGCGTGCGAGAGGTTGTCGATGGCCGCCCCTTCGCTGCGCGTCCAGACATCCGTCTTGGTGCCGGAGCGATCAAGCAACAGCATGCGCGGTCTCCTGGAATGCGGCTTTGAAAGGTCCAAGGCCGAGCCGGCGGACGGCATCGATAAAGCTCTCGTTCGCCTGGCGCGTCCCGACATAGACATTGACGATGCGTTCGATCGCATCGGGCACGTCCTCGGCGGCAAGGCCAGGGCCCAGAATCTCGCCGATGGCCGCGTTCTCGGTCGCGTCGCCACCGAGCGTGATCTGGTAGGATTCGATGCCGCGCTTCTCCAGGCCGAGAATGCCGATATGGCCGACATGGTGGTGGCCGCAGGCATTGATGCAGCCGGAGATCTTGATGTTCAGCTCTCCGATCTGGCGCTGACGCTCGGCATCCGCGAAGCGATGCTGGATGGCCTGGGCGATCGGGATCGAGCGCGCTGTCGCCAGCGCGCAATAATCGAGCCCGGGGCAGGAGATGATGTCGGTGATCATCCCGACATTGGCGGAGGCCAGGCCCGCTTCGCCGAGCTTCTGCCAGATCGCAAAGAGATCGCGTTGGCGCACATGCGGCAGGACGAGGTTCTGCGCATGGGTGACGCGCAGTTCGTCATGCGAATACTGCTCGGCCAGGTCGGCGACGAGCCGCATCTGCTCAGAGGTCGCGTCGCCCGGCGCCTGGCCTATCGGCTTCAGCGAAATGGTCAGCGCTGCATAGCCAGGGGCCTTATGCGGAGCTGTGTTGACCTCCACCCAGCGCGCGAAGGCGGGATTTGTGGCCTTGGTCGCTTCCAGCACGCGGCTGACGGCGGGCAGGGCCTCGTAGGTTGGCGGAGCGAAATAGGCGGCGATGCGTGCGACTTCCGCAGGGTCGGCATTGACGGAGGGACCGTCGAGCCGTGCGAACTCCTCCTCGACGCGCCGCGTGAATTCCTCGGCGCCAATCTCGTGGACCAGGATTTTGACCCGAGCCTTGTACTTGTTGTCGCGGCGGCCTTCGAGATTATAGACCCGCATGATCGCCTCGAGATAGGCGAGGAGGTCGGCCTTGGGCAGATAGTCGCGCACCACCTTGCCGATCATCGGCGTGCGGCCGAGACCGCCGCCGACACTGACCTCATAGGAGATGGCATTGGTGTCCGGGTGCCGCCGCAGGCGCAGGCCGATGTCATGCGCCTTGATCACGGCCCGGTCATGCTCGGCCCCTGTCACCGCGATCTTGAACTTGCGCGGCAGGTAGCTGAACTCGGGATGCAGGCTCGACCATTGCCGGATCAGTTCGGCGGTCGGGCGCGGGTCCTCGATCTCGTCCTGCGCGACACCGGCGAAATGATCGGCCGTGACATTGCGGATGCAGTTGCCCGAGGTCTGGATGCAATGCATCTCGACCTCGGCAAGGAGATCCAGGATCTCCGGGATGTCACGCAGTTTCGGCCAGTTGAACTGCAGGTTCTGGCGCGTGGTGAAATGGCCATAGCCGCGGTCATAGCGTTCGCCGATCAGGGCGAGCTGGCGCAATTGGCGCGAAGACAGCGTGCCGTAGGGCACCGCAATGCGCAGCATATAGGCGTGGAGCTGCAGGTAGACACCGTTCTTCAGCCGCAGCGGCTTGAACTCGTCCTCGGTCAGCGAACCATTGAGCCGGCGGCCGACCTGATCCCGGAACTGGGCGACCCGCTCGCGGACGAAGCGCGCATCGAATTCATCGTAGCGATACATGTCTCAGGCCCTCCGCTCGGCTGCGATACCGTCCCCGGCCTGCTTGCCGAGATCGGGACGGTTGCTCGGTCCGAGCGTCTTCATGCGTTCGCGATAATGCCGTGGCACCGGCCCGCCGGCCTCGATCGCGACATCGACGAGGTAGGCATCGACGACATGCTGGGCTGCGAATTCGCTGACGGCATAGGCCTCCAGCCGCGCCGCTGCCGCATCGTCGGCTGCGACCAGCGCAAGCGCGGGATCGCGCGTCCAGGCGAGCGCACCGGCGGCAGCAACCGAAGCGAAAACGACATCGCCATCAAGCAGATCATTGGCGAGAAGGATTGCCGGAAGAGGCGGGCGCTTGGGGGCAGCGGCCATCACGCAGCCTCCGCCAGGGTCAGCGTCAGGCCGTCGAGATCATCGGACCAGATGATCTGGCACGAGAGCCGGGAGGTCCGTTCAATCAGCGGCAGCGTATCGAGTGCGTCGATCTCGTCCTCGCGCGGCTCGGGCAGGCGCTCGGCCCATTCCGGCGAGACGATGACATGGCAGGTGGCGCAATCGCAGGAACCGCCGCAGACGCCTTCGATCCCGACGCGATAGTCGCGCAGGATTTCCATGACCCGCCAGCCTTCGACGGCCTCGAGTTCATGCGGCTGACCCTGCCGGTCGATGACGTTGAGAATGGCCACCTTCAGCGCTCACCTTGTTCGCTATTCCGAACATCTCAAATACGGCAGCGCAGCGGTGGGTTCAATTCACGCCTGGTAGCGTGTTTTTTCTTATTCCCGTTGAAAAGGAGGATATTTGTCTTTGCCGCAGCTGCAGAAGGGGCGGGGGCGAAATAATCCTCTCACCGCCAAGATGACGCTAGACCAGTCCGCCGAGCCGGTAACCGACGCCGGGTTCGGTCTCGATCAGCTTCGGGCTCGTCGGGTCCTGCTCGAGCTTCTGGCGGAGCTGACCGACGAAGACGCGGAGATACTGCACATCGTGCTCATGTGCCGGCCCCCAGACGGCAGTGAGGATCTGGCGATGGGTCAGTACCCGGCCATTGCCGCCGGCGAGCGAGGCGAGCAGGTCATATTCCTTTGGTGACAGCTTCACATGCGTACCGTCGCGGCTGACGCGTCGATTGACGAGATCGATCTCGACGGCGCCCGAGCGGATCACCGCGTCCGCACCCTGACGCTCGATGCGGTGACGCAGCGCCACGCGCAGCCGTGCCAGCAATTCGCCGACCCCGAACGGCTTTTCGACATAGTCATCGGCACCGGCATCGAGCGCATCGATCTTCTCGGTCTCGCGATCCCGCGCCGAGAGGATGATCACCGGGCCGTCATAAAAGGCCCGCGCCTTGGCCAGCGCCTCCTTGCCGTCCATGTCGGGCAGACCGAGATCGAGCACGACCGCATCCGGCGGCTTTCGTGCAAGCTCGCGCAGGCCGGCTGCGGCGTCATCGGCGCGAACCGGCTCGTAACCGGCGGCATCGAGCGCCGGAGCCAGGAAGCGATGGATCTGAGGTTCATCGTCGATGACGAGGATACGAGGGCGAAAGGCTGTCATGTCGTGACTCCGGGCGCGCTGTCCTTGCGCAAGCTGATCAGGATGCGGGTGCCGCCGGGTGTTCCGTCCGGACGGTCCTGGATCGGGCTCGCGGCTGCGATCCGCCCGCCCATCGCCTCGACGAAGCCCTTTGAGATGGCGAGGCCGAGGCCGGCGCCCTTGCCGCGTTCCCCGCCACGGTCGGTCGATTCCTCGAGCCTGCGGAACTTCTCGAAGACGCGTTCCAGCTCGGCAGTGGGAATACCGCGACCTTCATCCTCGATCGAGATCACGACATTGCCCCTGTCTTCATAGGCCGCCGTCTCGATCAACGAACCGTCCTCGCTATAGGTGATGGCATTTTCCAGGATGTTGACCAGAGCCTGCTCGAGCAGGCCAGGGTCGGCCCGTACGGCCGAAAGCGCAGCGGGAAAATCGCGCTGGACGCGGCGGTGATCGAGGCGGCGCGAGACGCGCTCGATCGCTGCGGCAATCACGTCGCGCACATCGGTCCAGTCGCGGCGCGTCACCAGCGCTCCGCCTTCCAGCCGCGACATGTCGAGCAGATCGCCGACATAACGATTGAGCCTTTCGGCCTCCTCGCGGATCGAGAGCAGCAGGTCGTCGCGCACCGCGGGCTCGACCGTCTTGCCGAAGTCGATCAGCGTCGTCGCCGATCCGAGCACCGTCGCCAGCGGCGTGCGCAGATCATGGCTGACGGAGTTGAGCAGCGCCGAGCGCAGCCGATCACTGCGGCGGAGCGCCTCGGCATCGACGGCCGCGGCGGCCAGTTCGGCCCGCTCCAGCGCGATCGCCCCCTGATCGAGCAGCGCCAGCGCGAAGCGTTCGTTCTCGGCATCGAGCAGCGCTTGCGGTTCGAATCCGACGACGCCCGAGCGCGAGCGCACGCCCTGCAGCGCGCGGAATGTCCAGGCAGCATTGGGCAAGGTGCCGGTGCCGGCGCCGGCAGGCTCGCCGCGCGTCCAGGTCCAGCGCGCCGCGGTCATGTCTGCTGTGCTGAGCGCCTCGAGCGCAGGCGCTCCGGCCGCCGCGGCGATTTCCTCGCCATGCGGTAGGAAGACGACGATTTTGCCGGACGTCGCGGCCGAAAGCTGCTCGGCCAGGATCGTGGCTGCATCCTCCTTGCGCGCGGCTCCCGACAGCCGCCGGCTCGCGGCGAGCAATGCGGTGATCGCCGAGGCTCGTCGCGCCGTCGCCCTGGCCTGATCCCGGACCCGCCCCGTCAGGCCACCCGTCGTCATCGCCACCGCGAAGAAGACGAGGAATGTCAGGACATCCGCTGGATGGCCGATCCAGAAGCTCAGCAGCGGCTCGAGGAAGAAGAAATTATAGGCAACCGCGGCGAAGGCTGCGGCCGTGACGGCTGGCCAGAGACCGAATGCGAGTCCCGATATCAGCACGCTGACCATGAACAGCATGGCGAGATTGGCATTCTCGACACGGTTCTGGATCATCTCCCCGATAAGGATCGTGCCACCGACCAGCGCAGCGGAGGCGAGGTGGCCGCCCCATTGCAGCGCGCGCTTCGGAACTGGGGACGACGGGACGGCAGGCCCGGACGCGCTCTCGGTGATGATGTGCAGCGCCGCGCCGTTCTGTGCCTCGAGCAGGGCTGGCGCCAGCGACCGGTGGAACCAGGCGCGCCAGCCCCGGCGGTGCGACTTGCCGACGACGATCTGGGTGACGTTGTTGCGCCTGGCATAGTCCAGCACGGTGGCGACGAGATCGTCGCCTGTCAGCACGACATTGGCTGCGCCGAGCTGTTCGGCGAGCTTGAGCGCTTCCGACAGGCTGCGGCCGCGAGCAGAATCCGGCTCGACGCGGTTCGGCCGCTCGACATGCGCCACCGTCCAGGGCGCGTCCATCATCATGTCGGAGAGGCGCCGTCCCGCGCGCACCAGCGAACTCGCCATGGCGTCCGGCCCGATCAGGACCAGGATGCGCTCGCCGGCCGCCCAGGGGCCTTCGACGCCGGCACGCTTCATCGCCTGGCTGAGCTGGTCGTCGACGGTCTGGGCAGCGCGGCGCAAGGCCAGTTCGCGCAGCGCCGTCAGGTTCTCGGGCTTGAAGAAATTGTCGGCGGCGAGCCGCGCCGTCTCGGGCAGATAGACTTTGCCCTCTGCCATGCGCTGGCGCAGTTCGGTCGGGGTGATATCGATCAGCTCGATCTCGTCCGCCCGGCTGAGGACGCTGTCCGGCACCGTTTCACGCTGGCGCACGCCGGTGATCTTCCAGACCACGTCGACGAGGCTCTCCAGATGCTGGACGTTCAGCGTCGTCCAGATGTCGATACCGGATTCGAGCAGTTCCTCGACATCCTGCCAGCGTTTCGGGTGGCGGCTGCCGGGAGCGTTGGAATGGGCATATTCGTCGACGAGCAGGAGGCGCGGCTTGACGGCCAGCGCCGCATCGAGGTCGAACTCCAGCAAGGTCCGGCCGCGATGCTCGATCGGTCGGCGCGCCATGACCTCGAGACCGTCGAGCAGGGCCTCGGTCTCCCGCCTCCCATGGGTCTCGACCACGCCGACAAGGACCTCGCCATGCTCGGCCTGGGCGCGGCGGCCCTGGGACAGCATCTCGTAGGTCTTGCCGACGCCTGGAGCCATGCCCAGAAAAATCTTGAGCCGGCCGCGTTTGCGGCCGGCCTGCGCCAGAAGGGCATCGGGATCGGGGCGTCCCTGCTCCCGGAATCTGGTCTCGTCTGCAGTCATAACGCTGGGCTCATGGCGCCTTAGCTTGCGGCTTCGGATAACGCGCGTCGAGGGCGAGATTCGCGGTCAGCACGTTTACACGCGAACGACCGAGAAAGCCGAAGGTCGGCCCCTGCGTGTTCGCTGCGATGATCGCCGCAACCTGGTCCGGGGCGATGCCGCGGGTTTTGGCGATGCGAGCGACCTGGCGGTCCGCGTTCTCCGGCGAGATATGGGGATCCAGACCCGAAGCGGAAGCGGTAACCGCATCGGCCGGCAAGGACCCTTTCCCGTCGGCCTCCCGCAGCGCCTCGGCATCCGCCTTGATCCGTGCAGCGAGGTCCTCGTTCATGGGGCCCAGATTCGAGCCCGATGAGCCCGCTGCATCATAGCCGTCCTTGCCGGCGGCGGAGGGGCGGGGACGCAGATAGGCGTCGCCCTTGAAGTTCTGGCCGATCCACTGCGAACCGACGATCTCGCCTTGGGTATTGCGGATCAGAGAACCGCCGGCCTGGGACGGGAAGGCCGCGCCGGCGATACCGGTCACGCCGAGCGGGTAGGCAAGGCCGAGGACGAGGGTGAAGAACACCATCGAGGCGATGGCAGGACGAAGATGGGACAACATGGTTGGTGCTCCTTGTCCGCGGCGTCAGGCGAGCTTCAGGGCTGTGACGATCATGTCGATCAGCTTGATGCCGACGAAGGGCGCGATCAGCCCGCCGATGCCATAGAGGGTGAGGTTGCGCGAGAGCAGCTTGGCGGCGCCGATGGCGCGATAGCGCACGCCGCGCAGGGCCAGCGGGATCAGCGCGATGATGACCAGCGCGTTGAAGATCACGGCCGAGAGGATGGCGCTATGCGGGCTCGTGAGCCCCATGACGTTGAGGGCGCCCAAGGCCGGCAGCGCGGCCACGAACAGGGCCGGGATGATCGCGAAATATTTGGCGACGTCGTTGGCGATCGAGAAAGTGGTCAGTGCTCCGCGCGTGATCAGGAGCTGCTTGCCGACCTCGACGATCTCCAGGACCTTGGTCGGATCGCTGTCGAGATCGACCATGTTGCCCGCCTCGCGGGCGGCCTGCGCCCCGGTCTGCATGGCCACGCCGACATCGGCCTGCGCGAGCGCCGGGGCATCATTGGCGCCGTCGCCGCACATCGCGACGAGACGGCCCTTGGCCTGCTCGGTGCGGATCATGCGCAGCTTGTCCTCCGGGGTCGCCTCGGCGAGAAAATCGTCGACGCCGGCTTCGGAAGCGATGGCCGCAGCGGTGACGGGATTGTCGCCGGTGATCATCACGGTGCGCACACCCATGCGGCGAAGATCGGCGAAGCGATCCTTGACGCCGGGCTTCACCACATCCTTGAGGTGGATGACGCCGACCAGCGCACCGTTCTCGCTGACCGCGAGCGGCGTGCCGCCCGAGCGGGCGATGCGGTCGACCGCGTGGCGCATCTCGGCCGGGACCTGGCCGTCGCGCAGATCGAGCATGGTCAGCACGGCATCGACCGCGCCCTTGCGCCAGGACTGGCCGTTATCGTCGAGGCCCGACTGACGCGTCGTCGCGCTGAAGGCGATCGCGGTCGCATGGTCCGGGATGCTGGCAGTAATGCCTTGCTCCCGCGCCAATTCGACGATCGAGCGACCCTCGGGGGTCTCGTCGGCGAGAGAGGCCATGAGCGCGGCGCGCAGCGCATTGTCCGGGCGAACGCCCGGCGCCGGGATGACCTCGACGGCCATGCGGTTGCCGAAGGTGATCGTGCCGGTCTTGTCGAGCAGCAGCGTGTCGATGTCGCCCGCGGCTTCGACTGCGCGCCCGGAGGTCGCGAGCACGTTGACCTTGAGCAGCCGGTCCATGCCTGCGATGCCGACCGCGCTGAGCAATCCGCCGATCGTGGTCGGGATCAGCGTGACGAAGAGCGCACCGAGCACCATGGGATCGAGCGAGATGCCGGAGAAGGCACCAAGGCCGGTCAGGGTGACGACGGCTACCAGGAAGACCAGCGTCAGGCCGGCGAGCAGCACGGCAAGCGCAAGCTCGTTCGGGGTCTTGCGCCTGTCGGCGCCTTCCACCATCGCGATCATGCGATCGAGGAAGGAGGAGCCCGGCTGCGACGTGACCTTCATCTTGATCCAGTCGGAGACCACCGTGGTGCCGCCGGTGACGGCCGAGCGGTCGCCACCGCTCTCCCGGATCACCGGAGCGGATTCGCCGGTGATCGCGGCCTCGTTGACCGAGGCGACACCCTCGACGATCTCGCCATCGGCCGGGATCACGTCGCCGGCCTCGACCAGCACGAGATCGCCCGGAACGAGCTTGTGGGCCGCGGTCGGGATCATCGCATTCCGCTCAGGGTCGATGATCAGCTTGGCCTTGGTGGTGACGCGGGCGGCACGGAGCGAATCTGCCGCCGCCTTGCCGCGCCCTTCGGCAATGCTCTCGGCAAAATTGGCGAAGAGCACGGTGAGCCAGAGCCAGGCCGCGATCTGGATCGGAAACCCGGCAGGTGCGCCGGCGGAAAGGGCGACCGCGGCGGAAACCGTCGCGAGCGCCGCGACGACCTCCGTGGCCAGGATCACGGGATTTCCGGTGAGCTTGCGCGGGTCGAGCTTGACGAAGGCGCTCTTCAGCGCCGTCAGCACGACGCCCTGGTCGAAGCTGGAGGATTTGACGAAGGACATACTCATGGAAGCTTTCCTTTGTCGGCTCAACGAGCCGCCGCAAGCACCTGGAAGTGCTCGACGATTGGTCCGAGCGCGAGCGCCGGGAAGAATTGCAGGCCACCCAGGATCAGGATGATGCCGATCAGCAGGCCGACGAAGAGCGGGCTGTCAGAAGGCAGAGTGCCGGCGGTGGGCTGGAGTTTCGGCTTGGCCGCGATAGCGCCCGCGATGGCGAGCACCGGAATGGCATAGGCGAAGCGGCCGAGCAGCATCGCGATGCCGAGCGTGGTGTTCCACCAGGGCGCATTGGCGGTCAGGCCGGCATAGGCCGAGCCGTTGTTTCCCGTCGCCGAGGAGTATGCGTAGAGGATTTCGGTCAGACCGCGCGGCCCCTTGTTGAGCAGTCCCTCGAGCGCGACCGGCAGCACCGCAGCGATCGCGGAGAAGCCGAGGATCGAGAGAGGCAGGATGAGCACCGCCAGCATCGCGAACTTGATCTCACGTGCCTCCACCTTCTTGCCGAGATATTCCGGTGTACGCCCGACCATCAGGCCGGCGACGAAGACCGCGAGCAGCGCCATCACCACCATGCCGTAAAGGCCGGAACCGACGCCGCCGGGCAGAATCTCGCCGAGCTGCATCAGGAACATCGCAACGCCGCCTCCGAGCGGCATGTAGCTGCCATGCATGGAATTGACCGAGCCGTTCGAGGCACCCGTGGTCTGGGCGGCCCACATGGCCGACGTGGCGGCGCCGAAGCGGACTTCCTTGCCTTCCATGTTGGCCGAGGCATCGGGGATGCCAGCGGCGATCATTGCCGGCTGCGGCGTCAGCGTCTCGGACGCGTAGATGGCCGAGGCCGCGACGCCGACGAGGATCGCCATGACCGCGATCAGCGCGCGCGCCTCGCGGCGTGCACCGGCGACACGGCCAAAGGCGATGACCGTGCCGAAGGCGAGCGCGTTCAGTGAAACCACCTCGATCAGGTTGGTCAACGGCGTCGGATTCTCGAGCGGGTGCGCCGAGTTGACGTTGAAGATGCCGCCGCCATTGGTGCCCCATTGCTTGATGGCTTCCTGGCTCGCGGTCGGGAACAGCGAGATCACCTGCTTCGCGCCTTCGACGGTCGAAGCCTCGACATTGGCGAGCAGCGTCTGCGGCACACCGGCCGCGACCAGCGCAAGGGCTGTGACGATGGACAGCGGAAGCAGGACGTAGAGGACCGAACGGGTCAGATCGACCCAGAAATTGCCGAGGCCCTCGCCCCGATCCGCAGCGAAGGCGCGCGACAATGCAGCGGCGACCGCGAGGCCAGCGCCGGCCGAGACGAAATTCTGCACGGTGAGCCCAGCCATCTGGCTGAGATTGCTCATCGTTGTCTCGCCGCCATAGGACTGCCAGTTCGTGTTGGTGACGAAGCTGACGGCGGTGTTGAAGGCGAGGTGCGGCGACAGCCCGTCAAAGCCTTGCGGATTGAGCGGCAGCACGCCCTGCAGGCGCAGCATCCCGTAGAGCAGCGCAAACCCGGCGGCGCTGAAGGCAATCAGCGCGCCGGCATAGCCGAACCACCCTTGCTGCCGGTTGCGGTCGACGCCGAAGGCTGCATAGGCCACGGCTTCGACCGGTTTCAGCACCGGATCGAGCCAGGTTCGTTCGCCCGCCCAGACGCGAGCCATGAAGATTCCAAGTGGCCAACCCACGGCCACAGTCAGCGCGATCGTGAAAACGATCTCGGCCCAGCCCCGCCAGTCCATGCGAGGTCTCCTTTATGAAAGCTGTGTCAGAAGCGGTCGGGGCGCAGCAGCGCAGCGACCATGTAGACCGCGAGCCCAAGCGCCGCGGCCCCGTAAAGCCAGGTGAGCGCCATGGTCGTCAGACCTTGCGCAACTGCGCAGCATAGGCCGCGAAGAGCCCGAAGGCTCCGAGCCCGAGCGCGATGAAGACGATGTCGGCCATGGCCAATCTCCAGTCAGGTTAGACCGGAGATGTGGTGCCTGGGGCAGTAAGGGGTCGAGGGGAAAGGCAGGGGGGAGGCATAAGGGTTCCATAAAGGTCGCCTGCAGCAACGATCTTTCGCTGGTCACTGGCGTTGGGCCTTGCAGAGGCCAGCGGAGCGATGGTCATGACCATTCAGGAGATGCCGGCATCAAAGGCCTATCGCCTGCTTGAGGCCGGACCGATCGTTCTCGTCACGACATCGGACGAGGGGCGGCCGAACGTCATGACCGTGGGTTTCCACATGGTGATGCAGCATGCGCCGCCGTTGATCGGCTGCATCATCGGCCCGTGGGATCACAGCTACAAGGCGTTGCGGGCGAGCGGCGAGTGCGTGATAGCGATCCCGACAGTCGACCTCGCCCGAAAGGTGGTCGATATCGGCAATTGCTCGGGCGGTGAGATCGACAAGTTCAAGCGCTTCCGGCTCACTGCCAAGCCGGCGAAGGACGTCACGGCGCCGTTGATCGGCCAATGCCTCGCCAATATCGAGTGCCGCGTTGCCGATCGGAGCCTGATCGAGCGCTACAATCTGTTCATTCTGGAAGCCGTGCGGATCTGGGTTGACCCGGAACGGAAGGAACGCCGGACCCTGCATCATCGCGGCGACGGTACCTTTGCGGTCGATGGCAAGATCATCGACCTGCGCGAGCGCATGGTGCTGTGGAAGCAGATCCAGGGCTAGGCCCAACGCACGCCGCGCCGCGTGTGCAGGGGGCTCGAAGCTGCACTCACCAGAACAAGGGGCGTCCCCCATAGGGGTAATAGCCCCACCCGGGCCCTCCTGCTTGTTCGAAGCGATAGAGGCGTGCAGCCGAGCGTGCCAAATCGACGTCGAGCAGGCATTTGGCAAATGCGTCAGTGCCTGGCCGGAAGCCATAGGATCGGCAACGCACTTCGTCGGCGCTACGCTGTTCTGCCGCAGTGATGGTTTGACAGGCAGCGAGGCCGCCGGAGATCAACACCATGGCGAGTAACGAGGCTCTCTTCATGATGCGGCTCCTATCCAGGCAACGGCTTGATAACTTTTGCCGCATTGATGGCCAAGATATGGCTAGGCTCAGGACCTATTAATTTTGCTTGAGATGTGATTCACGGTGTCCTGGAGGATGCCGTGATGGATGATTTGTTTCTGCTGAGCGAGCGGCAGATGACGCGGATATCGCCGCATTTTCCGCTGTCGCATGGCGTGCCACGGGTTG